>NZ_JAHHPR010000602.1:0-1885 GCF_024606255.1 Endozoicomonas sp. SESOKO3 | reverse complement strand
GAGTCACCCGGCCTACAGAGTCTTCTCGAAAATGACCAGTTTTTCTTTACGCTTATCCATCCAAAAACACAACAAATAAATACTGAATCAACCCAATTTAGTCGGGGCCAACCCCACCTTTTCCAGACAGGCGCAGTCCAGACCTCAGACCACAATGGGCAAACAAACTGGGAAGTAACAGTGGTTGAGGAGGGTGGCCAGCAGCGCCCATGTGGGACAGTCCGCAAGAATGCTAAAGTCCTGTTGAATCACAGAAGCAGAGACTACTCCGGGCAACAAATCTGTCACGTGACCGTGGTTGGGAAGGATGGTCGGCAGCGACCATGTGGGACCGTCTGCAAGAATGCTCGGGTCCTCTCTTCTCACAAAAGCAACATCCACAGCGGACGAAAAACCTGTGGCGTGACTTTAGTCGGAGCGGATGGCCAACAGCGGCTATGTGGAAAGGTCTGCAGGAATGCCCAATCTCTTTCGTATCACAAAATGAAAGCCCACTGCAGGCACAAAACCTGCGAAGTGGCTTTAGTCGGGGAGGATGGTCAGCGACGGCTATGCGGGAGGACCTACAGAACTGCTCGCGATCTGGCGGATCACAAAAGAAGAGAGCACAGCGGGCAACAGATCTGTGACGCAACCGTGCTCACAAAAGATGGCCATCAGCGATCATGCGGGAACGTCTGCAATAATCTGAGAACTTTGTTGGATCACAAAAGAAAACTCCACTCAGGGCAAAAAACCTGTGACAAAACTGTGTTTGGAGCGGATGGCCAGCAGCGTTCATGCGGTGCAGTCTGCAAGAGTGCTCAAGCCCTGTCGGATCATAGAAGGAGACATCACTCCGGGCAAAAAACCTGCGATGAAACTGTGGTCGGGAAGCTTGGCCAGCAGCAGTCATGTGGGGTGGACTGCAGGAGTATTCAAGCCCTGTCGGATCACAAAAGGAGACTTCACTCCGGGCAAAAAACCTGCGACGTAACATTGGTCGGGCCTGATGGGGTTCAATACCCGTGCGGTAAAGTCTGCAAGAGTGCTAAAGTTCTGTCTGAGCACAAAAGAATGCACCGAAAACGCAAGCCTTTTGATGTAAGCCAGGACAATGCACCGAGTTCTCAGGAGGGTAAAGTGAAGATGTGAAGATCTGGTCTGGCAACTGACCTTTCACAAGTTTTTGCCCAGTACAACCTTTAGTTTCCAGCAAAGGATCTTAGAAAGGAAAACACGTTTATTTTCTTGATCTATCCTATCCCTCTGGCCACTGGAACAAATGGATAGAATTATTAGACACTCATTCTTAACGGCACTGCTGTTTCTGGTATTGTTGTTGTCTGTCGCCTGTCAGGCCGAACCCTTGGCAGAACGGTTTATTGCCACGTTTGAACACAATGCAGCATTTCCAAACCACAGCTTTTCTATAAAGCATGGCCTGAGTACATTATTCGGCAACCCGTCAGACATCACTGACACAAAGGACTATACAAGACTGGATTTAACGCCTGATGACAGACGACACAGATTTAACAGTTACCGGGTAAAAACGACTCTTATTGAATCAATTTCATGGCAATGGATTTACGCCACTCATCTGTTGGTCGGTTACGAACTGATCCAGACCACCAACTCCCTTCTGAGCTCCCACCCTTACTCATGTTTACCTGTAGAAGTCTTCGTTGTTATCGTCGGCTGGCTCTTGAAAAGCTCTTTGAACCCCGATTCAACTTCGTTTAACCCGATTGAACAACAAGAAGTAACAGCTATGCGGACACGGGAGGACCACCCGTTTGCCACCATCACTATGATGTTTGGCTCTGGTCAGAACCAACAACCACAGCAGCTGGCAGAATCATTGGGCCAGCAAGCCCCGGGAGCCAACAGCCATCTTATAGAC
>NZ_JAHHPR010000601.1:0-1443 GCF_024606255.1 Endozoicomonas sp. SESOKO3 | reverse complement strand
CATAGCCAGCCCGCCCACTTCAGAGACTTGTTCAATGCCGCTGTGGTAGGCATATCGGCCGGTTCGGTCAGGATCAACACCGTAGCGTTCCAGCCAGTGCTGGAAAGGTGTGAGCATTCTGTGGCTGTAATCGCCCCTGTTGGTCAGATCCAGAAGATAGAGGAAGGCCATGTTTGAGAAGGACAATTTGGCAGCCTCCGGGGCAGTATGGGCCACCAGCAGAGGTCGGTAGTTGGTGAAGTACCAGGTGACCGCCTGTATCAGGGAGGCTAAAGGCTTGGCCCAGTAATCATTGAGCTGTTGCTCAACCGCTGCGGCATGAGCCTGCATTAATGTGTCATGGATCGCCTGGATCAGCTCTGATTCAGACAGGCCTGCGGCATTGGCATAAGGTGTCAGGGTGTCCTGAACATGGGTCAGGAATGCTGCCGTTCTGCGGCCATTTTCAAAGGCAATATCGTCAAGAACGTAGTTGGCGATGATCGCAGCGGCGTAGTCTTTCATGCCGGCAACAGACTCTTTCATACCCGCGGGGTTGGTGGTGGTCAAGGTCACAGGATTAAAGGCACTCTGCATGAATTCCTTAATACCCTCGTCGGACAGCATCTGGACGACCTTCTTGAACTCAGGCAGCTTGATGCCATGTTTATAACCAAGGAAGTGTTCAAATTCATCCACTGTCTGATAATCGTTGATACCTCTGAAGGACTTCATGTAGTGCTCAAGTTCAATCTTGCTGATCAGACCTTCGCGCAGCAGAGCGATAATCTTTTTAGCACTGGCAGAATGGGTAGCGAAGTAGTCTGAGAAGCTTTTCAGATTCCCTGGTTCATGCTCGATGTGGTGAATGGCTGCTGCACCCATGCCGTGTATTTCGTCGTCGTATTGTTGAGCCCCCGTTTTCAGCTCATTTCTGGCCATTATTTTCAGCTTATCGATAGTTTGCAATACATTCAGAGGCTGATGTTCTATAGGCTCGGAAGGGAGGTCCGGGAAGGTCGTCTTCAGGTTCCTGAAGACTTCCACGATCCGACTGGCCTGATCAAACGCCAGACCATCTCCTGTCAATGCCCGCAGGCGGACCGGTGCGAATTCATCGTCAAAATCGAAAAAGTTAGAGTCCTGTATAAACTTACCGCTTTCTGTTGCTAATTCTGCCAGACCCAGTGAGGCTTCCAGAGCTTGTTTTTTGAGAGAATGCTGCTGCGTGAATTTGTGGATAGCGTCCAGAACTTCTGCTTGTTTTGGCGAGTACTGGAAGGGGCTGTCATCATTCACAACAGCTTGCCTGGCAGCCCTCAGAGCTTCGGTCCTTGTCGCCATGGATACTTCCCGGATTTCAATCTGATATTCCAGACGGGCCTGATCACGAAACAGTTGCCCGATCCTGCCGCCAGTACCATCATCACCGCCCAGTTGTACCTGTTTGTTTCTCAGGGCATT
>NZ_JAHHPR010000600.1:0-1000 GCF_024606255.1 Endozoicomonas sp. SESOKO3 | reverse complement strand
TTTCAAAGGCAATATCGTCAAGAACGTAGTTGGCGATGACCGCAGCGGCGTACTCCTTCATGCCGGCAACAGACTCTTTCATACCCGCTGGACCAGTGGCGGTCACAGTCACAGGAGTAAAGGTGCTCTGCATGAATTCCTCTACACCCTTGTCGGATAGCATCTGGACATTAGCCCTGAAGAGTGGCACATTGACGCCGTGTTTGTGGGCAAGGAAATGTTCAAATTCAGCCACTGTCTGATATCCATCGATTTCTCTGACGACCTTCATGTAGTTCTCAAGTTCAACCTTGCTGATCAGACCTTCATGCAGCAGAGTGATGATCCTGTTACCACTGGCAGAACGGGTAGCGAAGTATTCCGAGAAGCTCTTCAGATCCTTTGGTTCATAGTTGACGTGGTGAATGCCTGCTTTGCCCATGCCGCGAATTTCGTCGTCGTATTCTTGTGCCCCTGTCGCTAGTTCAAGCCTGGCCCTGCGCGTAAGAATCTGGATTTCTTTGAGGGCATTCCCGGGTTGATCTCCAACAGGCTCGGGAGAGGATTCAGGGAAGGTCGCCTTCAGGCTCCTGAAAACTTCCACAATCCGACTGGCCTGTTTAAAAGTCAGTTTGTCTCCGATCAGTGCCTGCATGCGAATCGCTGCAAATTCATCGTCAAAATTGAAAGTCTCAAGCAATGGTGTTATTCCACCGCTTTTTCTTGCCACTTCTGACAGGCCAATTGCGGCTTCAAGAGCTTGCTTTTTGAGAGAGTGCTGCTGCGTGAATTTGTGGATAGCCTGCAGAACTTTTGCCTGTTTCGGAGTGTACTGGAAGGGACCACCGTCACTTTCGACGGCTTCCTCTGCAGCCTTCAGGGCCTCTTTCATTCTCTGAATGCCTGCTTCCCTGGTTTCAATCTCAGCTTGCAGATCAGCCTGTTCCTGAATCAGTTGCCGGATCTTGCCGCCAGTACCATCATCACCGCCCAGTTGTACCTGTTTGTTTCTCAGGGCATT
>NZ_JAHHPR010000599.1:0-1738 GCF_024606255.1 Endozoicomonas sp. SESOKO3 | reverse complement strand
ATGGCGCTTCTGGAAATCCTTCAATACCCTGACGAAAGACTTCGCACCATTGCCGAGCCCGTGGCTGAAGTAAACGACGATATTCGTAAAATAATCGATGACATGCTTGAAACCATGTACAAATCCGGGGGCGTTGGTCTGGCAGCCACTCAGGTCGATATCCATCTGCGCATTGTCGTGATGGACTTTTCCGATGATGGCAACGAGCCAATGGTTCTGATCAATCCAACGTTCGAACCTCTGACCGACGAATTAACGGATCTCTCTGAAGGCTGTCTGTCCATCCCGGGATTTTTCGAGCTGCTGGATCGTCCGGCTCAAGTCCGTTTGACTGCCCTGGACAGAGACGGAAACCCATACTCAAAAGATCTCGATGGCCTGCCTGCTGTCTGCGTACAGCATGAGATGGATCACTTGAATGGCAAACTGTTCGTGGATTATCTGTCGCGCCTGAAACAGGAACGTATTCGCAAAAAACTGGTGAAAAACAAGCGCCTTGCTATGGCTTAATGCTTCTGAAGACCTCCCGGAAGATGAGTTCCGGGGGGACTCAGATTTTACTCAGCCCCTTACTTTATCTATCATCGCCGCCAACCCTATCGTTCTGTCGAGCTTGTAGAAAACCCAATGAAAAGCCTTCGTATTGTCTTTGCCGGTACTCCGGATTTTGCCAGCGCCCACCTTCAAGCGGTTCTGGACAGTCAAGCGGTCATAGACAGTCAGCATGAAGTCATTGCCGTATACACCCAGCCAGACAGACCGGCGGGACGGGGCAGAAAACTGAAGCCCAGCCCGGTGAAAGCGCTGGCGCTGCAACATAATATCCCAGTGTTCCAGCCACTGTCTCTGAAAAAAGATGAAGCTGCCCGTGAACAGCTCGCCGCACTCAAGCCAGATCTGATGATTGTAGTAGCCTATGGTCTCATACTTCCGAAGAGTGTTCTGGATATTCCAACCTTTGGCTGCATCAATGTGCATGGATCGATTCTGCCGCGCTGGCGCGGTGCAGCCCCTATCCAGAGGGCCATTGCGGCCGGAGACGAAGAGTCCGGAGTCACCATTATGCAGATGGATGAAGGCCTGGATACTGGCGATATGCTGATTAAAGCCCACTGCCCGATTCACAAAACAGACACATCTTCCAATTTGCATGACCGCCTGATCGAAGTAGGCCAGCCGGCCCTGATCGAAGCCATTAATGCTATCGCTGAAGGCACTATTACTGCGGAAAAGCAGGATGACCGTTATACCAGTTACGCCCACAAAATGACTAAGGAAGAAGCCCGCATTGATTGGCACAAAACAGCAGCTAATCTTGACTGCCTGATACGGGCATTTAACCCTTGGCCAGTAGCGACAACCGAGTTGGAAGGGATCGCCATTCGGGTCTGGGAGGCAGAACGGGTTGAAGAAAACCACGCTGAAACACCCGGCACTCTGATTAAGGCTGACAAATCAGGTCTGGATATTGCCTGTGCAAAAGGCATACTCCGTCTGACTAATGTACAGTTATCTGGCAGTCGTGCCATGCCCGTTCAGGACCTGCTCAACAGCCGCAGGGATATGTTTATACCCGGGACAAAATTCAACTAATGGCCAAACAATCTTCCGTTCGACTGGCAGCAGCCAAAGTGATTAGCCGTGTTGCTTCCGGTGAATCCCTGAGTCAGGTTCTACCTGAATATCAGGAGGGTCTGCGCCAGAAAGATCAACCCCTTCTGGCAGAGCTGAGCTACGG
>NZ_JAHHPR010000598.1:0-8325 GCF_024606255.1 Endozoicomonas sp. SESOKO3 | reverse complement strand
AATATGGATGCCCTGCGGGACTGGGGCCATGCCCGTGATTATGTGGAAATGCAATGGTTGATGTTACAGCAGGAGCAACCAGAGGATTTTGTGATTGCCACCGGCGTTCAATATTCCGTTCGTCAATTCGTAGATTTCACCGCCAAAGCTATTGGTATCCAGTTACGCTGGGAAGGGGAAGGTGTTGATGAGTGCGCCTATGTTGATAAATTCACTACTGATCAGGCTCCAGCGCTTTCAATTGGTCAGAAAGTAGTTGCAGTAGATCCACGATATTTCCGGCCCGCAGAGGTGGAGACCTTACTGGGTGATCCAACCAATGCTAAAACTAAACTGGGCTGGGAGCCAACAACCACGATTGAAGAGATGGTTGCCGAAATGGTTGAGTGCGATCTGGCCAAGGCCAAACAGCATGCTCTGTTGAAGGAGCATGGGTACGAGGTGAAAGTATCCAGAGAATAAATCTTCCTGCTGCGTTCTCTTTAGCATTATTATAGTTACTTTGCCGTTTAGTTTGCCTTTCATCGACTTCACCAAGCTCTGTGCTTGAGCATTTAATTGAACATTTTATATGAAAAGAATTTATGTAGCTGGTCATCGGGGTATGGTGGGTTCGGCTATTGTCCGCCAGTTATCACAATTTGGTGGTTATGAGATCATCTGTCGTGACAGAGCCGAACTTGATCTGACTGACCAGTCCGCTGTGCGTCGTTTTTTCGACTCTGTACAGATCGATCAGGTTTATCTGGCAGCCGCTCGGGTGGGTGGTATTCACGCTAACAATACCTACCCTGCTGAGTTTATTTATGACAACCTGATGATCGAGTGCAATATTATTCATCAGGCCTATGCTGCGGGTGTTAAGCAACTGCTGTTTCTGGGTTCCAGCTGTATTTATCCAAAGTTGGCCCCGCAACCTATGGTAGAAGATGAGTTACTCAGTGGTCATCTCGAACCGACTAATGAACCCTATGCCATTGCCAAGATTGCCGGTATCAAGTTGTGCGAGTCTTATAATCGACAATATGGTGTGGATTACCGCTCGGTAATGCCAACCAATCTTTATGGTGTAAACGACAATTTTCATCCAGAGAACAGTCATGTTATCCCGGCAATGATGCGTCGTTTTCATGAGGCCAGGATTCGTGGTGAAAAAGAAGTTGTAGTTTGGGGCACCGGTAAGCCTATGAGGGAGTTTCTCTTTGTTGATGATATGGCAGCAGCCTGTGTCCATGTCATGAATCTGGATAGCTCGACTTTCAGTCAGCACACTTCAGCTATGATGTCGCATATTAATGTGGGTACTGGAGTTGATTGCACCATTCGCGAATTAGCTGAGACTATGAAACAAGTGGTTGGGTTTGCTGGTGAGATTGTATTTGATTCAACAAAACCTGATGGTACACCGCGTAAGCTGATGGATGTTACCCGGCTTGAACAGTTAGGTTGGAAATCATCAGTCTCTTTGTTCGATGGTCTTGGGTTGACTTATAAATGGTTTCTGGAGCATGAGGACGAGCTTCGTTCAATATAAATTAATAGATAAAAGAACTACTCACACATCCCGCAAATTATAATTATGAACCTGATTCCCATTATCATGTCCGGCGGCTCTGGTAGCCGTCTTTGGCCGCAGTCTCGCTCTTTATACCCGAAGCAGTTTCTGCCATTGGTGAACGAACAAACCATGTTGCAGAATACCTTGTCCCGATTGGATGGCTTATCTTCTCTTGGTGCGCCAATGGTTATTGCCAATGAAGAGCATCGTTTCCTGGTAGCCGAGCAATTCCGGCAGGTGGGCCGTAAACCGTCAGCGATTATTCTGGAACCGGTTGGTCGTAATACTGCGCCAGCATTAGCACTGGCGGCGCTGAAAGCGCAGAGCTTACAGCCTGCAGCCGATAACGATCCATTGTTGTTAGTGTTGGCTGCAGATCATGTCATTCAGGATGTGCAGGCTTTTCATCAGGCAATTTTAGCTGCGATGCCTGCAGCACAAAATGACAAACTGGTCACGTTTGGCATTGTGCCTACTCAGGCAGAAACCGGGTATGGGTACATCAAGGCGAGTGAAGCGTTAAGCAGAAATAGTGAACAGCTTGCACAGGTGGAGCGCTTTGTTGAAAAACCAGATCTTGAAACGGCTCAGGAATACCTGGACTGTGGCAACTATTACTGGAATTCCGGTATGTTTCTGTTCAAAGCCTCACGTTATCTGGAAGAACTGGGCAAGTTTCGTTCGGATATTCTGACAGCTTGCCAACAAGCCATGGAGTTGCAGAATTCCGACCTGGACTTTGTTCGTGTTGATGAGGCTGCTTTTCTAGCGTGTCCCGATGAATCCATTGATTATGCGGTGATGGAAAAAACCACTGATGCGGTGATGGTTCCCCTGAATGCGGGTTGGTCCGATGTCGGATCCTGGTCTTCTTTGGCCGATATTGCTGAAAAAGATCAATTGGGTAACTCTACTTTTGGGGATGTCTTAATGGAAGATAGTCGGAACACCTATGTTCGCAGTGAGAAAAAGTTGATTGCTACTGTGGGTGTAGAAGATCTGGTGATTACCGAAAGTGATGACGCTATCCTCGTGGCTCATAAGAGCCGTGTGCAGGATGTGAAAAAGATAGTAAATCGACTCAAAGCAGAAAACCGCCCCGAGGCTAAGCTGCATCGTAAAATTTATCGTCCTTGGGGTGCCTACGACTCCATTGATATGGGTGAGCGCTTTCAAGTGAAACGCATTACCGTTAAGCCGGGTGCCCGGCTCTCACTGCAAATGCACCATCACCGGGCTGAACACTGGATCGTGGTTAAAGGGACAGCACGAATTACCAATGGTGATCAGGAACTTTTGCTAACCGAAAATCAGTCTACTTATATCCCAATTGGTGTTGTCCATCGACTGGAAAATCCGGGTAAGTTTGACCTTGAATTGATTGAAGTTCAAAGCGGCGGCTACTTGGGAGAAGATGATATTGTGCGGTTTGAGGATACATATGGGAGGGCTTAAGTTGTGAGTCATTTCATAATTGACGATTCACCATTCACCCACAAGCAATATATAACTTTATTCTATTTTGGCTTTTTTGATGAGTACTCTTAACTGTTTGCAAGCTTACGACATTCGTGGCCCTATGCCCGGTGAATTGAACGAAGGTATTGTCTGGCGAATTGGTCGGGCTATAGCGGAGTATTTAAAGCCAGAGATCATGGTAATTGGTGGAGATATTTGCCTTTCTGCTCCCAGTCTGAAAGCAGCTGAATTACTTGCTTCGATCAGAAGTAGATAAGTGCTTCAGTTATTTTTCTACTTATGCATTTTTACGAAATGGGCGCATGAAAATATCTATAATCACCGTATGTTTTAACTCAGCAATCACTATTGAAGATACTATTCGTTCCGTTATATCCCAGAATTATCGAGATATTGAATATATCATTGTAGATGGTGGCTCTACTGACCAAACTCTTTCTATTATTGATAAATACAAAGAAAATATATGTCAACTGATATCTGAACCAGATGAAGGCCTTTATGATGCTATGAATAAAGGTATTAAGCTGGCAACCGGTGATGTCATTGGTATTCTCAATTCTGACGATGTTTTTCAGGATGATGATGTAATCTTCAATGTTATTGCTGGCATTTCCAATGCTGATATTGATGCCTGCTATGGAGATCTGGTATATGTGTCAAAGGATGATTTAAGTCGTGTTGTAAGATTTTGGAAATCTTGCGAATATGATGAAAGTTTATGGGGGAAAGGCTGGATGCCAGCACATCCTACTTTTTTTGCCAAATCTTATGTATATAAAAAATATGGTTTGTTTGATACTTCAAATAGACTTGCGGCAGATTATGATTTTCTCATACGAGTGATTGGTAAAAACAAAATTAAAGTTAAATATATATCTGGGGTTTTGGTAAGAATGCGCCTTGGTGGTGAAACTAATAAGAGTGTTGGTAATATTGTTAAGCAAAACTATGAAATTATCAAAGCAGCTAGAAAAAATGGATTTTATTTTTCACTTTTTTTCTTTGTTATGAAAAAGATTAGGATTAAGTTTTATGAATTTAGGAAAAGCGAGCTTTAATGTTTAGTTGTTCTTTTAAAGCCTTTTTTGTCTGTGTTTGATTCAATCTAAATATCATTGGTAATATCATCATTGTTTTAATGATGGGTAAAGAGTTGTTGTTGAATTAAATGCATGTCTCAATTGCTATTGATGAGCATTTTTATAACAAAATAACCTGTCTGGTCATTTTTTTTGGAATGGGTTCGATTACTATTCGCTATTTGGTCATTCGAATTTAGCGATTTTATTTGCCTGTACTAGAGACTTTGCGGGTCAAAAAAGCAGATCACAGCAGAATTGCTTCAATCAGAAGGCTCAGGGGTAGGTCCGTTGAAAGTCAGCAGGTCATAAGCATCTGTAAAACTGCTTTTGCCTAGTCGTACTCGATTGGTGCGAATGCCCTGACTTGAATATTAGGCCTCGAAAATGTTCGGGTTACAAAGCCTCTCATGATGCAATTAAAGAGTTATCCTGAATAGATGCAGGAAAAGTCATAGTTTATGCACTTATTACTTGAATTCAGGGGATTAAAATAAGAGCTTAGCTCTATTCAAGTTGGTAGTATATCAAAATTCAGGATTAGTTATGCGTGTGTTAGTAACAGGAGCAAACGGTTTTGTTGGATCAGTACTTTATAATAAACTAAAAGAAGAATGCTCACTGGATGTTGTCGGTACTGTACGAAAAAATGAAGATCCGTATCTGTCGGGTGTGTTATCTGTCGGTTCTATTGACGCTAGAACAGACTGGACGGAAGCATTAGAGGGCGTTTCTGTTGTTGTTCATTGTGCTGCCCATTCTCATATTTTAAAGAGTGATTCTGAAAAAACTATTTCTAATTATAATAAGGTAAATAATGAGGGTACTCTGAATCTTGCAGTTCAGGCTTTGAAGGCAGGTGTCAAACGTTTTATTTTTCTAAGTTCTATTGGAGTAAATGGAAATAAAAGTGTAAGACCATTTTCATTTAATGATACACCTAGTCCTTACGATTCGTACAGTCGCTCTAAGTACAATGCAGAGTTGGGCTTGGAAAAAATTTCTAAAAAGAGTACTCTAGAGGTGGTTGTAATTCGTCCACCACTAGTTTATGGAAAGCGAGCACCAGGAAACTTTGGTAGTTTACTTAAGCTAATAAATAAAAAGTTACCTTTACCCTTAGGAGCCATTCACAACAAACGTAGCTTTATTGGTATTAATAATTTAGTGGATTTTATTACGATTTGCATAAAGCACCCTGCGGCTTCAGGGCAAACATTTCTTGTTAGTGATGATGAAGATGTTTCTACAACTGAACTGCTGCATAGTTTGATTATTGCTAGTGGTAGAACTCCATGTTTAATACCATTAAATGTCACTTTTCTTCGTTTTTTAGCCAGTATATTAGGGAAGTCATCGGTCATAGATAAATTGGCTGGCGATTTGCAAATTGACATGAAGCATGTGAAAGATACTCTTCAATGGAAGCCACTTCTAACTTTCAATGAAGGGATTTGTGAATGTTTCTCGGATGATTGATTTATATGTTGCGCATATTAGATTTGTTAATTTCATTATTCGGTTTTATTTTTGTAATGCCTTTATTTATTGTTATCTATTTTGCTATTTATTTTGACTCTGGCTCGCCTTTGTTTAGACAGGAGCGGGTTGGAAGAAAGAAAAAACCTTTTATACTAGTTAAATTCAGGACGATGAGAACTGATACTGCTTCTGTAGCTAGCCATCTCGTTTCAAATAGCTCAATAACTCGATTTGGTAAATTCCTTAGAAAAACCAAGTTGGATGAATTACCACAATTATGGAACGTCCTAAAAGGTGAAATGAGTTTGGTCGGTCCAAGACCCAATTTATTTAATCAGGTTGAACTTATTGAGCATCGCGATAGATTAATGGTTTACGATGTCAGGCCAGGAATTACAGGCTTGGCTCAAGTGTCAGATATTGATATGTCAATGCCTGAATTACTGGCAAAAACAGATGCGGAAATGATTAAAGGCATGTCTCCTTCTAACTACTTTCGCTATATTTTTATGACTCTAGCTGGACGTGGTCAGGGCGATAGAGTAAAACAGTCTAAATGATAGAGTTTTTGCTACAGTACTTTCAGTCCTTCTCCAGGTAACACATGCGCAACACACTGCTCTCTCTCCCACGCTCAAGTAAACGGCTAGTTGCATTGCTATTCGATTCAATAGCAATAATCTTCTGTTTGTGGATGGCGTTTTATATTCGCCTGAGTATGGTTGACCCCTTTACTCGCTATTATCCAGCCTTTATTGTTGCTGTGGCAGTCACCTTGCCTTTTCTGGTTAAAATGGGACTTTATAGAGCTGTCCTGCGGTATATGGGCTCTGACTCTCTTATCGTCATCTTTAAAGCATGTTCCTATGCTGCTATCTGCTTGATGTTAGCTGGGTTTCTCTCCGGACAGGCCCAACTTCCACGCTCTATTCCTTTTATATACTGGCTCCTGTTGCTGCCGACTATGACTATCACACGCTACGTGATTAGAAGCTGGTTATTAGAGGAATCCATAGCAGATATCTTTCCTGAATTTTTCCCTAGCAGGCAAAGGCACTCACGCCGGGGAATTCCTGTCGCCATTTATGGCGCCGGGGCTGCGGGAGTGCAGGTGATGTCCGCTTTAGACAGGGGGATTGAGTACCAGCCAGTCGCTTTTTTAGATGATAAGCCGGACAATGCCGGGCGTGCTATTCAAGGGAGGCGTATATACCGACCCTCAAGTTTCGGGCAAATGGTGCAGGAAACAGGCGTTCAGGAGGTGTTACTGGCCATACCCTCTGCGAGCAGGCTAAGGCGAAAAGAGATTGTTCAGACACTTGAGCAGCACGGTCTGCCTATTCGAACAATACCAGCCGTGTCTGATCTGGCTAGCGGTCGAATGAAAATGCAGGAAATTCAGCCTGTTGATATCGGTGACGTCCTTGGCAGAGACGAGGTGGAGCCAAGACAAGATCTCTTGGAAAAGTGTATCACTGGTAAAGTGGTGATGGTCACTGGCGCAGGTGGTTCTATTGGTTCTGAACTCTGTCGGCAGATTCTTAAAAGGAAGCCTTTATGTCTTGTGCTTTATGAGCACAGTGAGTTCAGCTTATATTCTGTCGAACAGGATTTAATAAAGACACAAAATAGTTCAAATGACTGTAAAGCGGTTCAGATTGCAGCAGTGCTGGGTTCGGTCAATAATCCGGAGCGATTAATTGAAACCTTGCGAAGATTTTCTGTGGATACGGTTTATCACGCTGCTGCCTATAAGCATGTACCTATTGTTGAACATAATATAGAAGAAGGTTTACGAAATAATACGTTAGGAACACTTTATGCCGCACAAGCCGCGATTGTTACTCAGGTAGAGCGCTTTGTCTTGGTATCTACTGATAAGGCAGTGCGGCCCACAAATGTTATGGGTGCCTCAAAGCGCCTGGCAGAAATGGCTTTGCAGGGGTTGGCTGCTGAACTTTCAGTAAAACTGTTCCACTCGGACAGGTTTGGCGTTGTGGCAGAAACAAAAATACCGGTTAATACCTGTTTTACAATGGTCCGGTTTGGAAATGTATTGGGTTCCAGTGGCTCTGTCATCCCGGCGTTTCGTGAGCAGATCCGGGTTGGTGGCCCTGTGACGGTGACTCATCCAGACATCAATCGTTATTTTATGACAATTCCAGAGGCTGCTCTTTTGGTGATTCAAGCCGGTGCTATGGCCAGCGGAGGTGAGGTTTTTGTACTGGATATGGGGAAACCTGTCAAAATAGCCAATCTGGCAAAGCGGATGATTAATTTATCCGGCTTAACTCTCAAAGACGAAAGTAATCCTGAAGGTGATATTGAAATTGTCTACACGGGTTTACGCCCTGGTGAAAAGCTCTATGAAGAACTGTTGATTGGAGACAATGTGGCAGGTACCAGCCATCCTAAAATCAGTATGGCTATGGAAAGCAAAGAATCCTGGAATGACTATAGACTGGCTTTGGAGACTATTTTTGAGGTGGCACGAGATGGGCGTTTCACTGATCTGAGAAATCTGCTTTCCAGCTATGTGAATGGTTTTAGTCCAACGTCTGATGTTGTGGACTGGATGGATCGGTCCAGACAAGCTGAATCAAATCCTGAGCGAGCGGTTTTGAACTATCATTGAGTTGTCGTTTGCTAGGAGGCTGACCGAGAATAGACTGCCCTACTGCGGCGGCAGCAAATTGGTCTGAAAATCCGCTTTTGTTCGTCAAA
>NZ_JAHHPR010000052.1:0-5406 GCF_024606255.1 Endozoicomonas sp. SESOKO3 | reverse complement strand
TTAAATTGTTTCGTCCATCCCTGTCATGGCGCTTGTCAATTCCGGCAATCTTCCGGTTCATCTGATAGCAGAGCGCCCGATTGTGATCAAAGTTCGACAGACCACACAGTAGCAATGCCCGGACAAAGCTCATGCCCTCATGGGGTCGACTCAGACGGGATCGCCATAAACTCAAAGGTTGCAGGGACAATCGATAAAAAAGTCCCTGCCGGGCAAGCCATTTGCAACTTGATAATATTCGGGGAGGATGGCCAGCTGCTGCAATGTGGGAAGGTCTTCAAGAATGCAAAATCACTGTCGCGTCACAAAGGCAGCTGCCACTCTGGGCAAAAAACCTGTGATCTGACGGTGGTCGGAGAGGATGGTCAACTGCAGCCGTGCGGGACGGTCTGCAAGAATGCTAACGTTCTGAAGTATCACAAAAGCAGAGAACACACGGGACAACAAACCTGTGATGTACCCGTGATCGGGAGGGATGGTCTGCAGCGGCTCTGCGGGAAGGTCTGCAGAAATGCTGCAGTTCTGTCCTCTCACAAAAGCGGACAGCACACCGGGGAAAAAAACTGTGACGTGATTGTAATCGGGCAGGATGGCCAGCCGCGGCCATGCGGAAAGACCTGCAGAAATGCCGCAACTTTGTACGTTCACAAAAGAGTACAGCACAGCAGGCAAAAAACCTGTAACGTTTCCGTGATCGGTGAGGATGATCAGTCGCGGCCATGCGGAAAGGTCTGCATGAATGCTAACGCCCTGATGAATCACAAAAAAAGAGACCACGGCAGGCAACAAACCTGTGACGTGATCGTAATCAGGGAGGATGACCAGCCGCGGTTATGCGGAAGGGTTTTTAAGAGTGCCAACAGCCTGTTGGCTCACAAAAGTGGATACCATAGCGTGCAACAAACTTGTGACATGACCGTGACCGGGGAGGATCGCCAGCCGCGGCCATGCGGAAAGACCTGCAAGAATCTTCAAGCTCTGTCGAATCATAAAATGAGATACCACACCGGGCAACAAATCTGTGACGTGACCGTGGTTGGGGATGGCCAGCCGCGGCCATGCGGAAAGGTCTGCAAGAATGCTCACGCCCTGTCGAGTCACAAAATCGGATACCACACCGGGCAACAAACCTGTGGCGTGACCGTGACCGGAGAGGATGGCCAGCCGCGACCATGCGGAAAGACCTGCAAAAATGCTCAAGCCCTCGCGAGTCACAAAAGAATGCATCGAAAACGCAAGCCTTCTGTTGAGGATCTGAACGATGACTTCTGTCCTTGATCTGACAACCGCACTTTCATGAGGTTTTCTTGATCTATCCTTTTTCTGTAAAAACCAGAATGCAGGGATAGAATTATTAAACACTCACTCTTTGCGGCACTGCAATTGCTGTTACTGACGTTGTCTGTCGTCTGTCAGGCCGGACCGTTGACAGAACGTTTTATTGTCGATACCAAAGACACTACACTATGCTCCAACCCTTATTCAGGGATATGTGTAAAAGTGGTTGCCGTTGTCGTTTCGCTTTTGAAAAGCTATTGGAACCCCGATTTACCGTCGTTTAACTCGGTGAAACTTCGGGGAACCAGTCAGGATCGCCCGCTTGCTATCACCACTATGATGCCCGGCTCTGGACAGAACGAACAACCCAACCCGCCATCAGAATCGTCCGGGCAGGAAGTCCTCCCTATACCTGTAGGCTTTTTCAGTGGCCATCTGTATTCTGATTCTGGCGGAGATAATGGAGCCCCTGAACAACAGTCACATACGTTGGGTTTAAATTGTTTCGTCCATCCCTGTCACGGTACTTGTCAATTCCGGCAGTCTTCCGATTCATCTGATAGCAGAACGCCCGATTGTGAACAAAGTTCGACAGACCACACAGTAGCAACGCCCGGACAAAGCTCATGCCCCCATGGGGTTGACTCAGACGGGATCGCCATAAACTCAATGGTTGCAGGGACAATCGATAAAAACGTCCCTGTCGGGCAAGCCATTTGCAACTTGATAATATTCGGGGAAGATGGCCAGCTGCTGCAATGTGGGAAGGTCTTCAAGAATGCACAATCACTGTCGCGACACAAAGGCAACTACCACTCTGGGCAAAAAACCTGTGATCTCAGTGTGGTCGGGGAGGATGGTCAACTGCAGCCGTGCGGGACGGTCTGCAAGAATGCTAACGTTCTAAGGTATCACAAAAGCAGAGACCACACGGGACAACAAACCTGTGATCTACCCGTGATCGGAAGGGATGGTCAGCAACGGCCCTGCGGGACGGTCTGCAGGAATGCCGCAGTTCTGTCCGTTCACAAAAGCGGACTGCACACCGGGAAAAAAAACTGTGACGTGATTGTAATCGGAGAGAATGGCCAGCCGCGGCCATGCGGAAAGGCCTGCTTAAATGCCGCAGCTCTCTACGTTCACAAAAGCCGACGGCACACCGGGCAACAAATCTGTGACGTGGTCGTGGTTGGGAAGGATGGCCATCATCGGCGATGCGAGATCACCTGCGAGAGTACTCAAGACCTGTCAAATCACAAAAGACGATATCATACTGAGCAACAATCCTGTGACGTGGACGTGATCGGGAAGGATGGTCAGTTGCGGCCATGCGGAAAGGTCTGTAAGAATGCTCAGGCCCTGACGAATCACAAAAGTGCGTTCCACACCGGGCAACGAACCTGTGACGTGACCGTGATCGGGGAAGATGGCCAGCCGTGGCCATGCGGAAAGGTCTTCAAGAGTTCTAAATCCCTTTCGAGTCATAAATACGGATACCACACCGGGGAACAAACCTGTGACTGGACCGTGATCGGTGAGGATGGCGAGCCACAGCCATGCGAAAAGGTCTGCAAGAATGCCAGAGCCCTCAGGGATCACAAAAGAAGACAGCACAACGGGGGACGGACCTGTGACGTGACCGGGATCGGGGAGGATGACCAGCCACGGCCATGCGGAAAGACCTGCAAAAATGCTCAAGCCCTCTCGAGTCACAAAAGAATGCATCGAAAACGCAAGCCTTCTGTTGTGGATCTGAACGATAACCTTTGGCCTTAATCTGACAACCAGCCCTTTCATGAGGTTTTCTTGATCTATCCTTGCTCTGTAAAAGCCAGAATGCAGAGATAGAATTATTAAACTCTCACTCTTTGCGGCACTGCGGTTGCTGTTACTGAAGTTGTCTGTCGCCTGTCAGGCCGAACCGCTGACAGAACGTTTTATTGTCGAGCTTGTGCAAAGTGCAGTTTTTCCAAATCAGAGCTTTTCTATAAAGTTTGACCGGCAAACATTACCGGACAGACCCTCACACATTGCCGACACAAACGGCTATACAGAACCTGATTTTCTATCTGATAGCAAACCACCCGGACCTGACAGTGACGGGATGAAAACGACCATCATTGAGTCGGTTTCATGGCAATGGCTTTACGCCACGAATCTGCTGGTTGTTTATGAACTGATTCTGACCACCAAAGACACTCTTCTGAGCTCTAACCCTTATTCAGAAATATCTGTAAAAGTGGTTGCCACTGTCGGTTCGCTTTTAAAAAACTATTGGAACCTCGATTCATCGTCGTTTAACTCGGTGGAACTCCGGGAGACCAGTCAGGATCATCCGTTCACGATCACTACTATGATGCCTGGCTCTGGACACAGCCAACAACCCAACTCGCCATCAGAATCATCCGGGCAGGAAGCCACGGAGGCCCTCCCTCAACCTATAAGTTTTTTCAGTAGCCTCCCGTATTCTGATTCTGGAGGGGATAATGGAGTCCCTGAACAATACCCGCATACTTTGGGTTTAAATTGTTTCGTTCATCCCTGTCGTGGGGCTTGTCAATTCCGGCAGTCTTCCGGTTCATCCGATAGCAGAGCGTCCGATTGTGAAGAAAGTTCGACAAGCCCTACAGTAGCAACACCCAGACAAAGCTCATGTCCTCATTTGGCCAATAGATACTGCTCTATTTGCAACCCTGTTAACGGGGTCACCATAGACACAATGGTTGCAGGGAAAATCGAAAAAAACGTCCCTGCCGGGCGAGCCATTTGCAACTTCATAATATTCTGGGAGGATGGCCAGCTGCTGCAATGTGGGAAGGTCTTCAAGAACGTAAAATCACTGTCGTGTCACAAACGCAACTACCACTCCGGGCAAAAAAACTGTGAACTGACTGTGGTTGACGAGGATGGCCAACTGCAGCCGTGCGGGAAGGTCTGCAAGAATGCTATCGCCCTGTCGTATCACAAAAACAGAGACCACACGAGACAAAAAACCTGTGACGCGCCCGTGATCGTGAGGGGGCTACAACGGCCCTGCGGGGCGGTCTGCAGAAATGCCGCAGCTCTGGCCATACACAAAAGCGGACTGCACACAGGGGAAAAAACCTGTGACGTGATTGTAATCGGGGAGAATGGACAGACGCGGCCATGCGGAAAAGCCTGCAGAAATGCTTCAGCTCTGTCCGTTCACAAAACCCGACAGCACACCGGGCAACAAATTTGTGACGTGGCCGTGGTTGGGGAGGATGGCCATCAGCGACAATGCGAGATCGTCTGCGATAATAATCAAGACCTGTCGAATCACAAAAGACGATACCATACCGGGCAACAATCCTGTGACGTGAACGTGATCGGGGAGGATGGTCAGTCGCGGCCATGCGGGAAGGTCTGCAAGAATGCTCAAGCTCTGTCGGATCACAAAAGTGGATACCACACCGGGCAACGAACCTGTGACGTGACCGAGATCGGGGAAGATGGCCAGCCGTGGCGATGCGGAAAGGTCTTCAAGAACTCTAAAGTCCTCTCGAGTCACAAAAGCGGATACCATACCGGGGAACAAACCTGTGACGTCACCGTGATCGGTGAGGATGGCGAGCCAAAGCCATGCGGAAAGGTCTGCAAGAACGTTAAAGCCCTTTCGGATCACAAAAGAAGAAACCATACCGGGGAACAAACCTGTGGCGTGGCCGTGGTCGGGAAGGATGGCCAGTCTCGGTCATGCGGAAAGATCTGCAAGAATGCTCACGCCTATGCGAATCATAAAAGAATCGCTCACACCGGGGAACAAACCTGTGACCTGTCAATAGTCGGAAAGGATGGCCAGTTGCAGCCGTGTGGGAAAGTCTTTAAGAATGCTCTATCTCTGTCATCTCACAAAAACAAAATTCACTCCGGACAAAAAGCCTGTGACATAACAGTAGTCGGGGAGGATGTTCAGGAGCGACCATGCGGGAAGGTCTGCAAGAATGCTCAAGCTCTGGCGGATCACAAAATAAGACACCGAAAACGCAAGTCCCCTATTGTGGATCAGGACGGTGACCTCAGTCGTTGATCTGACAAACGTCCTTTCATGTGGTTTTCTTGATCTATCCTTGCTCTGTAAAAGCCAGAATGCAGGGATGGAATTAT
>NZ_JAHHPR010000051.1:0-1879 GCF_024606255.1 Endozoicomonas sp. SESOKO3 | reverse complement strand
TCATGGAGTCGGGATAATCGACGGCTTTCACGATCCTTCTGACTCATTTCGCCGTGATAAAGATCCCGGGCCAGTAGTGACAAGGGCTTGTCAGCGGAACCCTGCCATGCCAGTGATGCAGACAGTCGATTTTCTATACGTTCAATACGTTTTGCGTCAGAATTCTCTGTTACATATTCTCCCCGGGCAATCTGAAAACAATCGTTGGCCAGAGCGTGAATGGCCTCGGATCGGGTCTGCCCTGACGGTAGGGTTAGCTGCCAGCCAGAAGCCAGTGCATCTTGTAAACGTTTGATCTGTCTTGATGGCCTGATGGCTGACGGTGGACATTGCTCTGTTGCCTCCGGATCGACTTCCAACAGATACGCCACTGCCTGTCGTTGTGCTTCAGGCACATGGGCCATGATCAGGGCGCAGAGCTTGTCCAGAACTTCTTTCGCAGTCCACCGCGAAAATGGCTCTTTATAGGACAGCTGTAATTTTTCATTAAATACAGCCGGGTCAAGGGCTCTGACCAGTGGCCACAGGTTTTGCCTCACAAACGCTCTGTCCAACTGCTGAGCACTGTTGATGATGGCAGTTAACTGATCCGGGTCTACCGAGGCGGTTTGATCCTCATCCGGCTTGCAGTGCACGTCCGGTAAAAAATGCCTGCAAGCCACTTTCATAAAATCACGCACGGTCGGATGCTGTCGTGTGCCATGGGTGATGACGCTATCGATGGCTTTGCGCCAGTGGCGTGGTAAAAGCTGTGGGGACTGGTCAACCTGCTGTGCTTGTCGGGCAGCCAGTATCAGGTTATTCAACAACGCTTCGGTCATTTCAGGCAGAGGGTTACAAAGGTGGTCAGGTACGGTTGTAAACGCTTCATAAAGTTTATCAAGCGCTTGTTCTGGCAGCTCAGTCCTGGAGATATCATGTTTGCGGGCATTAATATCCCAGAGATCGACCTCAGGACAGGGTTTATCCGTGGCAAGCATCGAACGAAATACTGGTGATGGGCTTATCGCAGATTCAGGCCAGAGTAAAGTGACTTGAGCCTGCGGGTAGGCCCGTAATTGGCCATTCACCAACAAAGGCTGTCCAACCACCAGGGGTTCCAGCAGCTGCTGAAGTGTTGGATTACTTTCGAGTCCCAGGAATACCACCGGCCTGCCTGCGGTTAATGCTTTCTGCAACTCACTCTGACGTCGTCCAAAATGGGCCTTTTGTTCTGAGGTGATATGGATATTATCAAATAGCTGACTGAAGCCGGTCTGTTCATTGACCTGGATGACCAGAGGGTCTCCCCGGTGATGACGGATCCAATGACTGGCCTGGACATGTTGCCGATAAGTGACGGCCTCAAAAGAATCGTCATTGCTGGCTTTTTTCTGTAACTGAGGGTTTCTGGACAGAGGTCGCTCGTCGTTTTCTGCTAATCCCAGGGCTTTCGGCTGCTGTCGTGAATGAGCCACCTGGAGTCGAGGCTCCAGACCCGTTGTCTCGCGAATCGTCTGCAGTGAACCCAGCAAACGAAACCAAAGTGCCTCAGTGAGGGGAGACGTTACGGTGACTGTCCCACCCGCTCGAACCTGTTCCAATAGACGGTTGTTAGGCACTGCGTAGCCTTCCTGGGCAATGGCAATCGGGTTCAGCCATTCGCTGATATTACTCTGGTTAATGATGATCGGGTTTCCTGAAGTATCACCAGAATGGGGTAGCGGGTTGGATAAACTTTGAAACAGTGAATGCAGCTCATCCTTCCCTACCGGCATTTGATAAAAATGAACATCGTCGGGTAACTCACAGTTCTTCCCGTTGCTCTCAAAACACTTTTGCGCGAGCATCTGTCGAATCGTCTGTTCAAAGGCCAGATCCTGCCAGTTGGCCCCTTTCA
>NZ_JAHHPR010000597.1:0-1025 GCF_024606255.1 Endozoicomonas sp. SESOKO3 | reverse complement strand
GATAAAGAATAATGCTTTGTATTGATTCACGATTGACTCTGCCAGATCTTCTTGGTATGTGTACATATCTCGCCGGGTCATTTCCAATACCAGACCCTTTTTCTAAAAAATTCTGATGCTGTATAAAGTATTGGTCACGATCATTTCTTATGATAAACATGCGGCAGCCTTGGCACAATTCGCTTGTATGCTGAACTTCAGCCATATATTCAATGACTCCTATTCCCGTTATTTTTAATCTTACTTCCTTTTCATCACTACTCTTAACTAAAAAATCACTAGGTGTTATTTTTTTTATTTCTGGATGGGCCATACAACAGTAAAGTATCGTAGCCAAAATAATTAACGCCGTTTTCAGGGTAAGCATTGATATTTACCTCGAAGAGTATCAATTATAAAGTAGCTGCCCCAAAAAGTTATTGTGTACTTTTATTAGCAAGTGGCTAGCCTTATGAAATCAAATATTTCTGGCAGCTTTTATGGAAATCCTCTACCGCTTATTATCATTAGTGAGCATGTGCATCGGGTTCAGACTCATGGGTTGCGTAAAAATTTGATTTGTTTCAGGTAAGTCGCGCTGGATTCAAGCAATAAGTGCAAGCAAACATCCTGTGTAAACTTCAAACGATATTCCCCAGCCAGCACCTCAGCCTTTTCAACCCTGCTTCCAGAGCTATCAATAACTCTCTGTACTTTATGCACGTCGTTTGTCTTGTAAAATGAAAATCCTTACCGCATTTTACTGTGAAAATTGTATAAAAAAAGCAAAATGCGCCCGACCCTGTTTAACCAAGTGAAGTCAGAAAACTCTTGATCTGTCGCATGAGGCCTGAGGCTGGCCCCAGACTCAGAGCTCTATCTGCCAGCTCACGGGCCTGGCCGTAATGCCCCTGTTTCTTCCTGAGTTGCGCCATCAGGTAATAAACCGATGGATCGGTTGGACTGATTCTCATTGCTCTGGACAGGGCACTTCCAGCACTATTCAGATCGTTGTCTGCCATGGCATTCCATGCCTGATCCAGCAG
>NZ_JAHHPR010000596.1:0-1345 GCF_024606255.1 Endozoicomonas sp. SESOKO3 | reverse complement strand
CGTTCTTGCCGCAAGACAGAAAGCTCTGGCCGTTCATATGGAACCCGTGGTTGAGGAATACATTGTTCAGCTGATCAATGCCACCCGTCACCCGGCCCTTTACAATGAACGTCTGGGTGAATACCTGGATTACGGTGCCAGCCCCCGGGGTACGATTGCCCTGGATCGATGCGCCCGCGCCAGAGCCTGGCTGAACGACAGGGACTATGTCAGCCCGGATGACGTTCAGGCAGTTGCCCACGATGTCCTTCGGCACCGACTGTTGCTGACTTTCGAAGCCGAGGCCGAAGGAAAAGATGCTGATCACATCATTGATCAGTTACTGAACCTGGTTCCCGTTGCCTGAGCCAGGAGCAAAGCATGAGTGGAGCATACTCACAACTGAATGAGCTGGTCAGCCTGCGTTTTCAGGCCAGAGAACTGGCCATTTTCCGTCAAAATCATTCCCACAGTCTGCTGGCAGGTACCGGCTATTCCCCTTTCAAGGGCAGAGGGATTGACTTTGAGGAGGTGCGTGCTTATCAACCGGGTGACGACATCCGGTCCATTGACTGGCGTGTCACTGCACGCAGGATGAAACCTCACACAAAACTTTTCAGGGAAGAGCGCGAGCGCCCGGTACTGGTTATGGTTGACCAGAGCCATTCGATGTTTTTTGGCAGTCAGTTAAACTTCAAGTCTGTCACTGCTGTCGAGGCTGGTGCCCTACTGGCCTGGGCCACGCTCCTGCACAGTGACCGTATTGGAGGTCTGATTTTTGATGAACAGGGACTCAGTGAGATTCGTCCCAAGCGTTCTAAAAAAACCTTGATGCACCTGCTCAACAAGCTTGAACACCATAATAGAAGCCTTAAGGCTGAAACCATTCCTCACCACCAACAGGACAACTATCTGAGCAAAGCATTGCGACACGCTCGCAGGGTCGCCCACCCGGGCACTCATGTTTTCGTTATCAGTGATTTTCAGCGACTTGACGAAGAGAGCTTTCGTCACCTGTCCCGGCTTTCAGGACATTGTGAATTAATCGCCGTACAAGTGACAGATCCACTGGAATCTGAGCTACCCAGACCGGGGCGCTATGACATTACCAATGGCATTCACCGGCAAACTATCAATACACGCTCCAGAGACCTTCGCCAGAAATACCGATCCCGGCATCATCGTTTCCAGACCTTACTAAAAGACCAGCTGGCCAGCCTAAAGGTGCCTCTTCTGGAGCTAGGGACTGATCAGGACACAGGCAGTCAGCTTCAAGCCTGGTTTGGCTCCCGAATGAATCCCCGGAGGTCGGTATGACACCAAATCCTCTGGATCAACTCCGGCCCAATCATCTACCCGATCCCGT
>NZ_JAHHPR010000595.1:0-8100 GCF_024606255.1 Endozoicomonas sp. SESOKO3 | reverse complement strand
GTAATAATGGACAGCAGACCAAGAGACAGGCCATTGAGTACCCTAAAAAGCATCGTCGTCAATCCTGAGTTCATCAGCAGAGTTGAAAAGATTAGCCTATTCTCTGGAAAGCTCTACGCTCACTCAGAATTAAATGTTCAGGGCCTGAAAAAGGTACTTAAGTGCTGATTGATTTTTTGTCCCATTGCCTCATTACTATGCTGAAGCGCGCAGCGAGTCAATGGATAAAGCGGCATGGGTGCTATCAAAAGAAAAGTCTGCCTCCTCATAAATGAATAACCTTTATAGGTCAGCAGTGATGTGAAGTCATACAAAGTGAGTTCAGGCAATGATTGAGAACAATCCAGAAGCAGTTGTTCTTATCTTCTTTTTCTACAGAATCGTTAGCTGCTATTGAAAAAAATAGAATCTGTACCACCCTTACATTTTTTGTAAAAAGGTATAGAAGATGTTTAGACTCAGGCTGATATTGTCAGTAGCTATTATGATGAGCACGTCATCAGGAGCTTTCGCAATAACGAAGACAATGGAGTGTGTTGAAAATAATGAAGGATCGCTATTTTACGAACAGCAATTCAGGTTGAAGCCACCAATTTCTATTAATGGAAAAAGAGTCCACTATATAAAATTAAGATCAGCACTAAAGGTTGCAACAGAGTTAGGAACCGATGAACCATTCTCCATTGTAGGGAGGGGGATGAGGATATACGCAGGCGAAAATTCCGAAGAGGGGCTATTAATAAGACAGTTGGATGGAACGACAGATCCAAATGAAATAATTTCACAGGTTTCGCAACTGAGTGGATACAATACTGATTGTGTTATCGACTACTCAAATAAACTTGATGAAAAGCTGCCGTTATTCAACGCTGGAAATCCAATGGCTGAACTTTATAGGTTCAAAGCCAAATTTGTTCCCTGGCCCTATGACGCCAGCAACTTTTAGCGCGCAGTCGACAAATTGAGAGCACATAGAACAAATGCTTCCAGTTCTTTCCGGGTCTTTGCCGCTCGGCTGAAGCAGATATTGATGGTTTTTTTAATATTGCTGGTGGACTTATTTTCAGGTCCCTCGCTCAATGGCGGCGTAATCGTACGAATCACGCAGTGTTGACTCATACGCGGTGGTGTGGGGCGAGCGTAGCCAGAAAGCTACGCTCTAAACGTCTGACAATCAAGCATCAATACGCTTGTATTTGATGCGGTGGGGGCCTGCAGCTTCTTCACCCAGGCGCTCCTTGCGATCGGCTTCGTACTCAGTGTAGTTGCCTTCAAAGAAGGTGACTTTGGAATCGCCTTCATACGCCAGGATATGAGTAGCAACACGATCCAGGAACCAGCGATCGTGAGAGATCACCATGGCGCAGCCCGGGAAAGCCAGAAGTGCATCTTCCAGGGCACGCAGGGTTTCTACATCAAGGTCGTTGGAGGGCTCGTCGAGTAGTAGTACATTGCCGCCTTCTTTCAGTGTCGCTGCCAGTTGCAGTCGTCCACGCTCACCACCGGAGAGTTCACCCACGCGTTTCTGCTGGTCGCCACCTTTGAAGTTGAACCGACCAATATACTTACGGGACTGCATTTCGTATCCATTGATGCGCAGGATGTCCTGGCCATCGGAGATCGCTTCGAAAACCGTCTTGTCATCTTTCAGCTCGTCACGCATCTGCTGAACATTAGAGATTTTGATCGTCTCACCGTGTTCAATGGTTCCGGAATCAGGCTGTTCGTCTCCGGTAATCATCCTGAACAGTGTGGTTTTACCGGCACCGTTACCACCGATAATACCGACAATAGCGCCCTTGGGAATGCTGAAACTCAGGTCGTCGATCAGCAGGCGATCACCAAAGCCTTTGGAAACATGATTGAATTCCAGAACTTTATCGCCCAGACGCGGGCCAGGTGGAATGTAGATTTCGTTGGTTTCGTTACGGGCCTGAAATTCCTGTGACTGCATTTCTTCAAAGCGCGCCAGACGTGCCTTGGATTTAGACTGACGACCTTTGGTGTTGGAGCGTGACCATTCCAGTTCCTGCTGCATTGCTTTACGATGAGCGTCCTGCTGCTTGCTTTCCTGTTCAAGTCGAGCTTCTTTCTGCTCCAGCCAGTCACTGTAGTTACCTTCCCACGGAATACCATGACCACGGTCCAGTTCCAGAATCCAGCCCGCTGCGTTGTCCAGGAAGTAACGGTCGTGGGTAATAGCCACAACGGTTCCCGGATATTCAACAAGGAAGCGCTCGAGCCAGGCAACTGATTCGGCATCCAGGTGGTTAGTAGGTTCGTCCAGCAACAACATTTCGGGGCTGGAGAGCAACAGGCGACAAAGTGCTACACGACGGCGTTCACCGCCAGACAGCTTGTCTACGACAGCGTCCCATTCAGGAAGACGCAAGGCGTCGGCAGCAACGTCCAGTTTGCGCTCCAGGTTGTGGGCATCCGCCGCCTGAATAATGTTTTCCAGTCTGGCCTGTTCTGCCGCCAGGGCATCAAAGTCGGCATCTGGCTCGGCGTAGGCGGCGTAAACCGCTTCCAGCTTGTCCTGAGCTTCCTTGATTTCACCCAGGGCTTCTTCCACTACTTCACGAACCGTTTTACCGGGTGTCAGTTGAGGCTCCTGAGGCAGATAGCCAACCTTCAGGTTGGGTTGCGGACGGGCTTCACCATCAAATTCCTGGTCAACACCGGCCATGATGCGCAGCAGAGTCGACTTACCGGCACCGTTCAGACCCAGGACACCAATTTTGGCACCGGGGAAAAAAGAGAGGGAAATGTCTTTAAGAATCTGACGCTTCGGGGGAACGATCTTGCTCACCCGATTCATGGTGTAGACGTATTGTGACAATTTAGGCATCCATAATAGATTTGACTGAACCCCGGAATAATAGCACTTTTGAGGCTTTTCTGTATGCTCGTACCTACTGTCAATAATGTCAAACTCTCGGGCAAAATCCCGACCGCAATGGTGCCTGCAACTGCAGTCCATTTTGATTCCCTTCTGGTTTACGCCTAGAGTGGTAGGGCAATGGAGGATTTTTTATGGAAAACCTGTATGACACTGACTTCTACAGCTGGTCCTATCGTCAGGCCGAGTTGATTAAGCAAGGACGCTTTGATGAGCTTGATATTGCCAACCTGGTAGAGGAAATTGAAGATATGGGCAAGGCTCAGTATCAGGCTTTACGCAGTTGTACTAAAGAATTGCTCCTGCACCTGCTCAAATGGCAAATACAGTCCGGAAAAGACGATCAGCACACAATGACGGACTGGTACAGGAGCTGGCTGGTCAGCGTCGCTAAACAACGAGGCGTCATCCTCGATCTTCTCGAAGATAACCCCAGCCTAAACAGTAAGATTGATGAGGTCTTACCAAAAGCTTATCGGTCTGCAAAGAGGGATGCAGCGGCTGACATGAAATATAAGCCCGATGATTTCCCGGCTGAGTGCCCCTGGAGCTTTGAGCAAATCATGACTGAGGACTGGCTGCCGGAAAGTTAAGTCAGGGCCCATGAGCCTTGCTCAAATTGACATGAAACTTTTTCGATACGAAATCCTGAACAGGTGTATTAGAATGGTCGCCGAAAAACCTCATTAACAGGCAACATTCCGAGGAATCATTAATGTTCAGAAAGGACATGTCCATCGCTGAGTTCGACCCTGAACTCAAGGCTGCTATCGATGCTGAAACGGTTCGCCAGGAAGAGCACATCGAGCTGATTGCTTCCGAAAATTACACTAGCCCCAGAGTGATGGAAGCACAAGGGTCTGTCCTGACCAATAAATACGCAGAAGGTTACCCGGGTAAGCGCTACTACGGTGGCTGTGAGCATGTTGATGTCACTGAACAGCTGGCTATTGATCGCGCTAAAGAGCTGTTTGGTGCCAGCTACGCTAACGTTCAGCCTCATTCCGGCTCTCAGGCCAATGCGGCGGTCTACATGGCTCTGATTAAGCCCGGTGACAAGGTTCTGGGTATGAGTCTGGCTCACGGAGGCCACTTGACTCACGGTGCCAAGGTCAGTTTTTCCGGTCGCATTTATGAAGCAGTTCAGTACGGACTGAACCCTGAAACCGGTGAGATCGACTATCAGGAAGTTGAGCGTCTGGCGGATGAGCACAAGCCAAAAATGATCGTTGCAGGCTTCTCTGCCTACTCCCGTGTTGTGGACTGGCAGCGCTTCCGTGATATTGCCGACAAGGTAGGTGCTTACCTGCTGGTCGATATGGCTCACGTGGCTGGCCTGGTGGCTGCTGGTGTTTACCCGTCTCCTGTAGGCATTGCCGATGTCGTCACGACAACTACTCACAAAACACTGGGTGGTCCCCGTGGCGGCCTGATTTTGGCTAACGATAATGAAGAGCTGAATAAGAAGTTTAACTTTGCTGTATTCCCTGAGTCTCAGGGTGGTCCTCTGTGCCATGTGATTGCAGCCAAGGCGGTTTGCTTCAAGGAAGCGATGTCCGATGACTTCAAGACTTACCAGCAGCAGGTTGTGAGAAATGCTCAGGCGATGACCCGCGTGATGCTTGAGCGTGGTATCAAAATTGTCTCTGGCGGTACCGACGATCACCTGTTCCTGATGGATCTGATCGGTAAAGAGTACACTGGTAAAGACGCTGAAGCGGCACTGGGTGAAGCTAACATTACTGTCAACAAGAATGCGGTTCCAAACGATCCGCGCTCACCCTTTGTCACCAGTGGTCTGCGTATTGGTACTCCAGCCATTACCCGCCGTGGTTTCAACGAAGAAGATTCCGCTGCTCTGGCGGGGTGGATCTGCGACGTACTGGAAAACATCGGTAATGAGCAGGTTGTAGCGGATGTAAAGGTGAATGTTCTGGCAATTTGCAAGCGTCTGCCTGTATACAGCTAATCTGAGACTGCTTTTCAACTGAAGACCGCTGATCTGAAACGGGTCAGTGGGCTTCTCACACTTCTCGCTTCATTGCTGCAAAGTGTTGGTAATTCTGCAAGGGTGAATTATGATGGAAGACTCATTCTGAAGAACGTTTCCATTACCCATGCACTGCCCTTTTTGCAACGCTGTCGATACCAAAGTCATTGATTCCCGCCTGGTGGCAGATGGAAACCAGGTGCGCCGTCGTCGTGAATGTTTGACTTGCAGTGAACGATTTACGACTTATGAAATGGCAGAGTTGTTGATTCCCAGACTGGTCAAGAGAGATGGTTCCCGTGAACCCTTCAATGAAGAAAAGTTACGTGCGGGCATGTCTAAGGCTCTGGAAAAACGCCCTGTCAGCATGGAACAGATCGAAGAGTCAGTGACCCGTATCAAGCTTCGGCTCCGGGCCACCGGTGAGCGGGAAATCAAATCTCTGGTTCTGGGTGAAGAAGTCATGCATGAACTTCGGGAACTCGACGAAATCGCCTACATCCGGTTTGCCTCCGTTTATCGTCACTTCAAGGATCTGAATGAATTCCGGGAAGAGATTGAACGACTGGAGACGACTGATAAGCACTGAGGTCATTGCTGACCTCAGTGCAGAGTTTTCGTTTATCAGCTAATGATAGAGAGGGCCAGCACACCCATATAGGTGGTAAATGCAGCAAGAATAATGGCGCTCTTATAGCGCGGTACTCTGCTGCAAGTGACCCTTCCCAGGGTCATGGATGATGAGCTTGTTTCGTCGCGATCCATTGCCAAACTGGTGACTATGCAAATCGCCAGAAGCGCAGTAAGCCCCGCCATTGCCAGACCATCTCTCTGTAGAACCGATGAATCAATTGCCAGTCCGCCGCTGAGAATCCCGGGAAAAGCCAGAACCCCCAACAGGTTGAATATATTGGAGCCAATAACCGTGGCCATGACCAGATCAAACAGACCCTTTCGGGCACTGGCCAAAGCAGCAGCCATTTCTGGCAGACTGGTTCCGAAGGCGATGACGGTAAGGCCGATAATCATTTCACTGATACCGAATGAGCGGGCCAGTTCACTGGCACCCCAAACCAGCAATTTTGAACTGCCCATAAGCAAGGCCAGCAGAACCAGACTTTCCACAACGGCGCGGGCGGTAGAAATAGAGAGAATAACCACTTCGTCTTCATCTTCATTGTCACCACCGGAATGTTTTGCCAGATAGTAGCAATAAGCGAGCAGGGCCCCGGCCAGGATAAAGCCGTCCATCTGGCTGAGGTCGCCATCGAGCATTAGAGCCATTGCGAAAGCGACGACCAGCACTAAAAGCGGTAGCTCACGGGTAATAATGCGACGGCTGACTACTAAGGGGTAAATAATTCCGCACAATGCCAGCACCAGACCGATATTGATGATGTTAGAGCCAAGGGCATTACCAATGGCAATACCGGCAGAACCGTCCAGTGCGGCAACAGACGATACCAGAAGTTCTGGTGCTGAAGTACCAAAGGCAACAATGGTCATGCCAATGGTGAGAATGGACATACCCAGTCGAGAGGCCAGGGTAGAAGCTACTTCGATCAAACGATCAGCGCTGGTGGATAGAACAACAAAGCCCACCGCTATAGCGGCAACAAAGGAAAGAATTTCAATCATATCAATAGGTGAGAGGGCTTCTGACACAGTCAGCAATCACCAGGCCCTCATAAACCAGTGCTGCCAACCGAGTCTCGCCAAACAATGTGTTGCCACACTGTCGTATACGCCACAGTCGAATGACCAATGATGTTGACGTATACACCTGCTGTCTGCCAGGCAGGCTACTCCCCCGAGTGATGGGTGAGTATATTGAGTTAAGAGGCCGATATCCAGAGGAATTACCGAAGCAGTGATTGAAATTTCCGGGTCAGGGGTTAACAGCAGGCTCTAGCATCTCAATGGTGCCCTCACTCGCGTCGACACGGACGTTTACACCTTCGGCAATGGTAAATATATTATCCTGGTGGCCAATCATTGCCCCATTCCAGGCTGGAATCTGCAAGGGTGAAATATGTTGTTCCAGCACTTCCTGCAAGCGGAAAGAGCCATAAGGAACCTTGGCATTACAATGTGTACATTGACCAAAAATAAAGCCAGAGATTTCTTTTAAAATACCGGCAGTTTGTAATTGGGTTAACATGCGATCAATTTGATAAACATCTTCACCTGTGTCCTCCAAAAACAGAATTTTATTTTTAAAACTGGGTAAATAGGTGCTTCCCAGCATGGAAACTAACACGGATAAGTTGCCCCCCAGAATTTCCCCTGTGGCAATGCCAGGGTGAATAGTTTGAATTCGCGCAATAGTCCGGGTTAAATCATCGCTTTTGATGATCGGGTTACCCATAGTAATGGCATTACCTTGAAAGAGAATTTTCTCCAAATAATTGACGGTGTATTGCGTCCAGGGAAAAGCCGCAGCCATCGGGCCATGAAACGTTATTAAGCCAGTTTTCTGGTAGATGGCTAACAGCAAGGTGGTAATGTCACTAAAACCCATAAAAATCTTGGGGTTCTTTTTGATTAAAGGAAAGTCCAGATACTCCAGTGTTCTGGCCGACCCCCAGCCACCACGTAACTCAATGATGGCTTTAACTTCCGGGTTGGCAAACATGTCATTAATATCAGCAGCACGTGCCTGATCAGTACCCGCAAAATATCCGCTCTGTTGAAAAATCGTTTTACCGTAGATAACGTTCAATCCCAATGCCTGAAGTCGCTCTGTTGCAAATTGCACATCCTGAGCGTCATTAACACGAAAGCCACTGGAAATGAAGGCAACGGTATCGCCTTTATTCAGAGGGGGCGGTTTAATAGTTGGTAATGCCAATACAGGGCTGGTAATAAGCCAGCATACAATAATAAATAATAATTTTTTCATAGTTTACTCCAGCAGGAGGTCTTGTTTTCCGAGTCTTCCCCTCACTTATTTTTGAATTTCTCACCTTTCCAGCAGGTTTTATCAAAGGTTATGTCGTCTTTGGAGGGGCGCTAACCAGGTTCTTTCATTACTTGTATGAGCTTGCTTTTAGCCATGAAACACCTCTTACAGGCTGAAAGCCGCTGTCGCTAGTTTAGACAAAAACGACTGATCCATTCATTAATATGCATGAATCACTCAGTTTTAAACGCTTGTTTCTTTATGCTGTTTGAATGGCTATGATGCTGGGCATTATTACTAGAAGAT
>NZ_JAHHPR010000594.1:0-1395 GCF_024606255.1 Endozoicomonas sp. SESOKO3 | reverse complement strand
TGGCTATGATGCTGGGCATTATTACTAGAAGATTTGAGCATGTATCCATTCATTCATTCGACTCCTGGCCAATCTCCGCAGGGCCAAAAAAGCCCCCAAAATTTCTGTTAATGCTGTCAGTGAGAACCGCTAAGGAGCAGCATCAGAGCTTGTAGGTTTATTCGATTCTTCAGCAGCTTGTTGTTCAGCTCTCAAAGCTTCTTCCATAGACAAAAGAAGAGCAAGTTCCAAATCATCTTCAGGAGCAGCATCTTGATTATTAGTAATAGGAATATCAGCTTGTTGTGTAGTCGTAGTAGTTTGTTGATTGTTATTGTCACTATTGGCAGCGGCAGCAGCTTGACGTCTTTGTTCTTCTTCTAATGATGCAAGAATAGCCATAGCTAATTGAGGATCGTCAGCTTCGGTGCCGAAGTTGAAGGCACCACCAGTGGCACTGACGCCTGTATGAACACCAAAGCTACCAGAACCAGGTCCATCTCCCATCAAGGCAGTAGAGAACAATAAATCAATAACGCTACCGTGTTCAGGGACGACATAAAAGTAGGCGTTCTTTCGGACTTGTTCGGTGAATTCCTTCAAGATTGATGTGTTAGAGGGGCATCCAAGACTAATGATACTAACACCGACATTATGCTTGCGGAGGGCGGTGGCGAGTTGACGAAGCTTGTCAGGGCTGTCGGTGACAGGGGAGCCTACAAAGATGACGACTTGCTTTTGGGAGCGGTTGTTCTTGGCGTGGGAGAGAGCGAGCATGGCGATTCGGACACCATTAGCAAAGTGGGATTCGCCACCGACGGCAATCGAGGCGAGGCTAGCAGAGATGCGGTCGATGTCTTCAGTGAGGGTTTCACGGACGGAGCAGGCATTGCCGCCGAAGGTGAGCAAACCAATGACGTTTTCGGGGTTGCGTTGGATGAGGGCTTCGCAAAGGAGGGAGCAGGCTTCCTGGACAGCCATGATACGGTTGGGACTATAGTCGCCGTTGCGCATGTAATCAGAGGAGTCAATGCAGAGGAAAGTTGTTAATGCCAATACAGGCCTGGTAATAAACCAGCATACAATAATAAATAATGATTTTTTCATAGCTTACTCCGGAAGGAAGTCTTGTTTTCTGAGCCTCTCCCTCACTTATTTTTGAATTTCTCACCGTTCCAGCAGGTTTTATCAATGGTTACATTGTCTGTGGAGGGGCGCTGTCATCACGTACTTTCATCACTTGCATGAGCTTGTTTTTAGCCATGAAACACCTCTTACAGGCTGAAAGTCGCCGTGGCTAGTTTAGACAAAAAACGGCTGATCCATTCATTAATATGCATGAATCACTCAGTGTTAAACGATTGTTTCTTTATGCTGTTTGAATGGCTATGATGCTGGGCATTATTACTAGAAGAT
>NZ_JAHHPR010000593.1:0-1818 GCF_024606255.1 Endozoicomonas sp. SESOKO3 | reverse complement strand
TTGACATCCTCCCCCACTGATTCAAGAAATCAGTGGGGGATTCCCATGGGGGCGCCTAGCCCAGGCTGCTACTTTCTCACGATTTCGCAGTGGTTCCTGCTTCGTCACAGGTTCCAACGAACCCGCTCCACAGGCTAACACGCCATGTCCTGACGCTAAGATATTCTTGGCAGCGTTAATGTCGGCATTTTCGGCATGACCACAAGCAACACATTTAAAACCTGCCTGTGACTTGCGGTTGTCCTTGTGAACGTGACCACAGGCACTACAAGTCTGGCTGGTGTATTGTGGTTTCACTGAGACCACATCACCGCCCAACCAGTGCTGTTTATACTCAAGCTGTCGTCTGAACTCATACCATCCCTGATCGAGAATGGACTTGTTCAGCCCTGATTTGGCCTTGACGTTAACGCCCGGTTTTTCAGCAGTGCCTTTCGCCGATCTGGACATATTCGATACCTTCAAATCCTCAATGACAACCCTTGCGTGTTTCTTGCTGATTTCCGTTGAGGTCTTGTGAAGGAAGTCCTGACGACAGGCGGCTATCTTGCTGTGAAGCCGGTTAATTCGCTGCTTTTGCTTCTGCCAGTTGGCAGAGAATTTCATCTTGCGAGAGAGTTTTCTTTGCTCTACTGCAAGCTGTAGCTGGTGCTTTTTGAAAGCATTAAGGGGTTGGTACTGCTCTCCATTAGAGAGGGTGACAAACCTGGCAATGCCCATATCCAAACCAACCGCCTTCTCTGACGAATGAATTGGGTCAGGCCATTCCTGCTCTGTCTGGAAGCTGATATACCAATGGCTTGACCTTCGGGTAATGGTGCAGTTTTTGATCGCTCCTTCAATCTGGCGAGACTTGCGAAACTTAACCCAACCCAGTTTGCTTGGGAGTTTAACCCGACGATTGTTAATCTGGCAGTAACGGGGAAACTGCATGATGCGGATTGAGTTATCCCGATCATCATTGCGTCGTTTGAAACGTGGCGCTTCAAAGTGAAGTTCTTTTATTTTCCCTTGCTTCAGCTTCGAGAGATCATCAAAGTGCCTTTTCCATGCGGCTCCCAAGTCACAGAGTTTTTGCTGCAAGGTAACGGCATTGCCCTGAGAAAGAAACTCTGTTTCCGAGTCTTTCTTCCAGATCGGAAGCCACTTGGTCATAGTGTAGGCCGTTGGGATTTTCCCCCCGGCTTCCTGCTTCTGATTACAAATCTCAAGCGCCTTGTTCCAGACAAAACGAGCTGTCCCGCAAAGCTGCATGAGTCTTTCATGCTGCTCCGGGGTAGTATCCAGTCTGAATTTATAGGCCTTGAGAATCTTCATTTATACAATCAGTGTGTGATAGCCTTAGCGCTGAATTTAGAGTATACATATTGGAATATCAAGCATTGGTATGCATGAAATAAAGAAAGGGCGGCACAGTGCTTACACTTTGCACTGCCACATTGTCTTTGTGACAAAATACCGGAAGAAAGTATTAGGCTCTTTGCATTTGGAGAGGCTGAAGGAGATATTTTCTGAAATCTGCGGAAACTTCGAGGCCGAGCTCGGTGAATTTAATGGCGAGTCTGACCACGTACATTTATTGGTTGAGTTCACGCCAAAGACCCCATCCATTGCGAAGCTGATAAACAGCCTGAAAGCGGTTTCCTCCAGAAGGTTAAGGCAAGAGTTTTGCGATATTGCCGGTGCTTACAAAAAGCCGGTTTTGTGGTCACGATCCTACTTTGCAGGGAGCTGTGGTGGTGCGCCACTGGAAGTTATCAAAGAGTATATTGAGAACCAGGATCAGCCCTGACGGGCTGACGAAATTCACCTCCCTGC
>NZ_JAHHPR010000592.1:0-1186 GCF_024606255.1 Endozoicomonas sp. SESOKO3 | reverse complement strand
CCTTTTATAACTATATGGACAAAAAAAGGAAATTACTTAAAGAAATAAAAAAACTAATAGCAGACGCAATGCGTGACCACGAAAATCAAGAGCATAAATCATTTCTAAAATTATTGGGACACCTGAAGTCGTATATAGCGCAACAATTACACGTAGCTTTTCCTGATAAAAATGATTATCAAGTGATACAGGTTACTCTCGGTACAGGATTCAGAGCCCTGCGGGATCAATCATATGATTTATTGTTAGTGCTTTATGATATAACGACTGGCTCCGATGTCGTTGAGCAAGCTGACGAAGTCACGCATGTCGAGGCTGTAAAGGAACAACAAGAGAAAGAGCTTGGCAAAGAAGAGAAGAAGAAAAAACACCTTCAAAGAAGGCTGAACTACTTGAATGAATTTGTGCAGTGGCTCGATTGGTTCTTTCGCAGGCGTGTATGTGTTCCTGACCATTGTTACGATAGTGATTCAGAGAGTGATGATACCAGGAGCTACTCTGATGGAAGTGATTCTGAGAGAGATGATGTTGACACGCCAGAAGGTGTGACTCAGTAATTGAAATATTCACACTTACGAAAAGAAAGTGCCATGCTGGAAGTGGCCTATTGTAATGGGTAAAAATTTCTTGCTCTGATCGGCCGCTCATGCAAATTTTTGAATCATGCAGGGCGTACTTTCAAGGAGGTTTGGTCTTCAGTATCTGGTCTGACACTACAGACGACAATGAACCGATGAGTGTCAGATCAGATATTGGTGACGACAGCTTAAAGTTGAGCATTGCTGCAATTCCTGGACTACTTTACGAGAGGCATTCAGATACTAAAGGAAGTAGAATGATCAGTAGCTCCGGGTCTCAATTACCAGAAACAACAGGGTCATCGATATTTTTCCATCTTGGCAGGGCTAGGCAGCTATTCTTAGCTTCCCTTGGTCTCATTATTATGGCTTGTCCCTGCTCAACATTGTTGGCAGCAACCCCTTTATTGACGCCAGCGGATGTGAAAATTTTTGAAGAAAAGGGAACAAAAGACTCTGACTTCCTATCCAATTTGATCAACCATAATACTCTTATAGGGAGGTTCCCTTTAGTCACTTCGAATGATACTGATCTTATCTTTGCCATGAACATTGGGAATGAGCATGACGTAAATAATCGTGAGGATCAGGAAGAACCGCAGGGTGCC
>NZ_JAHHPR010000591.1:0-1077 GCF_024606255.1 Endozoicomonas sp. SESOKO3 | reverse complement strand
AAGACAAGGATGGCGAGTTCAGTATGGAGCTGTTCCGCTCCTTCTCATCCATGAATAGTGGCAAAGGCATGCTCAAACAAAAGGAAGTGAAAGAAGTACTCGCCTGGCCAGAATGGAAAGACAAGGATGGCGAGTTCAATATGGAGCTGTTCCGCTCCTTCTCATCCATGAACATGGGCAAAGGCATGCTCAAACATGTGGAAGTGAGAGAGGTGCTGGGCTGGCTCGAATGGAAAGACAACTATGGCGAGTTCAATATGGAGCTGTTCCGCTCCTTCTCGTCTATGAATAATGGCAAAGGCATGCTCAAACATGAGCAAGTGAGCGAGGTTCTGGGCTGGCCGGAATGGAAGGACAAGGATGGCAAGTTTAGTATGGAGCTGTTCCGCTCCCTCTCGTCTATGAATAATGGCAAAGGCATGCTCAAACATGAGGAAGTGAGCGAGGTTCTGGGCTGGCCGGAATGGAAAGACAAGTATGGCGAGTTCAATATGGAGCTGTTCCGCTCCTTCTCGTCTATGAATAATGGCGAAGGCATTCTCAAACATGATGAAGTTAGAGAGGTGCTGGGCTGGCCGGAATGGAAAGACAGGGATGGCGAGTTCAATATGGAGCTGTTCCGTTCCTTCTCGTCTATGAATCATGGCAAAAGCATGCTCAAACATGATCAAGTGAGAGAGGTGCTGGGCTGGCCAGAATGGAAAGACAAGAATGGTGAGTTCAATATAAAGTTGTTCCGCGCCTTCTCGTCCATGAATCATTTCCAGGGCTTGCCCAAACATAAGCCCGTGAAAAAGGTGCTGGGCTGGTTAGGTCAACGGGGAGCAACCAATCATTGGCTACTGAAAATTATGACCAGGCTCTGGGCATCAGCAGGGCTACCCGCTATTGAGGTGCTGCAACATCAGGAAACACAACTGAAACAGTTACTGCTTGCGGAACTTACTGGAGAACACAGCAACCCGGATCATGAAGCAGATGACGAATGCAATAGCGATTCAGAGGATGAAGAGGATGACGACAAATGCAATCGCCAGATAAAAACGGTCGCCCTTTATCTTTCCACCCCTAAGCCAG
>NZ_JAHHPR010000590.1:0-7200 GCF_024606255.1 Endozoicomonas sp. SESOKO3 | reverse complement strand
ACCTTCACCGGCGCCCCCAAGAACCTATCTTTTTGATGGTGTACAGGTTGCTCAGTCGGATCGTTTTTTGCGAAAGGAATACGTCATGACCATGGCCTTAAGAAACAGAGGGGAATCATGAGCCGCATCAGAAGACATCATGATGAAAACGGGAGCGCTCTGCTCTACACCATGATCTTTCTTACCCTGATGGTGATGGCAACCCTGACAGCAGTGCAATTCTCAAGCCTTGAGCAGAGAATGTCAGCCAGCTACCGGACTCATCAGGCCGCTTTCGTCGCTGCGGAAACCGTTCTGCTGGAGGCCGAACGCTGTATCAAAAATCAAAACAGTTGTAATGACATCAACACATTCGCCGGTGATTGCAGTAACGGCCTCTGCTTCAGTGGCTCTGACCGCAACAGTATTATCAGCTGTCGGGCCGGACATGCCCGTCCCTGGGAGAGCGCCGCGCTCTGGAAAGACCCCGGCAAAACCATTGCCGCCACCACCATGCCTTCAGGAAGCTCTGCCCGCTATATTTTAGAATTTCTCTGCTATGTTCCAAGAACCCTGTTTGGGGTCAGCCCCAATCCTGCCAACCCTTCTGACTGGTCAAAGCTTTATCGTGTAACCGTGCTCGCTTCAGTCGATAACCTCAATAGTCAGGTCATGTTACAGTCTACCTACAAACGGTGAGTTAACTTCGCATAAAAGGATTTTCACAGTGTTCGTGTCAAAAGGGATCAGCCTGTCTGCATTTTTTTCAGCCAGAAAACAGTTCTCACACAGGCTTTGGCTAACAATCTGTTTACTGACATGCTTGCTACAAGCATTGAGCTCGCAACAGGCCATTGCAGCCTCCTCGGACTATGCTGCAACTCCCAGTCAGGGAACCACCAGCTCCCCCCCTCTGGTGCTCTTTGCGCTCTCCTTTGATCACGAACTTTTCAAAAAAGCCTACAGCGACTACACGGATGTAGACGGTGATGGCTTAATAGATACCACCTACAAAGACACCATTGATTACTATGGATATTTTGAATCAGACTGGTGCTACACCTACAGCAGCAGTCGTTTTCAACCTTCTGTAAGAGCAACAGGAGCCAATGGCCATAGCTGCACCACGTCAGGCGCACCCTGGAGTGGTAACTTTTTAAACTGGGTGACAATGTCCCGGATCGACCTGATCCGTAAGGTGCTCTACGGCGGAATGAGAGTGACCGATACCACTGGCTTGACTACCCTGGAAAGGGCAGAAATCCCCTACGACTTCCATGCATTCAGCAAGATCTATACGGGAGGGGATGTCAATGACTTCACGCCTTACACTTCCAGCATTACTCTCTGTAATCTGAACCAGAGTCAGAACGGTGCTCCCCTGTTGAGAGTCAGAAGCAGCAATGACCCAAACTGGGCGGGTTTAAACCGGGTTCGCTGTCAGGGCTCATCGGATGCCGATTACAACGTCAGGGTCGATGTCTGTCACAGTGGCTCAACCGATAGTGGCTGCCAGACCTATGGCAGCTCAAAAAAACCGGTGGGACTGATTCAAACCTATCAGGACCAGGTAAAGTTTGGACTCATTACCGGCAGCTATGACGGCAATACTCAGGGCGGAGTCATACGCAAGAATATTTCTTTCGCCAGCGATGAAGTCAATCAGAGCACAGGGCAGTTTATAAACAATTCTGGCATGGTGGCTACCGTCAACCGTTTCAGAATTTCGGAATACAGTTACACCGACCAGAAATATAATTGCAGCTCTGGCAGCCCGGTGAATTGTAAAGACTGGGGCAATCCCATGTCAGAAATCTACCTGGAAGCGCTCCGCTACTTTGCAGGGGAATCCGGACCTTCTACCGATTACAGTGTGAGTTCGGACCTGGGATTACCAAAACCCGGTTGGCAGGATCCATTTACGGTTGATAGCCGCTGTGCCAACTGCGCCATTATTGTGTTATCGACAGGACAGAACTCCTACGATAGCGATGACTACAGCAATATTAGCGATATACTCTCGTCCGGGATCCCACAACTAGACCGGTTAACCAATGATGTCGGTAACCTTGAACCTGGTCTTTCGTTTCCCGGCTCCTTCATCATCGGCAGTAACGGCAGCAGTGGCATCCGACAGTGCGAACCCAAAAACCTGAATGGCCTGTCTGATGCCCGGGGTATTTGTCCTGAAGTTCCGCACTATGAAGGCAGCTATTATATGGCCGGTCTGGCACACTACGCGCGAACCCACGACCTGAGATCAAACCTGGCGGGCAACCAGACGGTTACCACTTATACTGTTGAACTGGCTCAGACAGTTCCGACACTGACCTTTGGTGTTCCTGACGGCCTCGGCAACCGCAAAACTGTGTCACTGACCCCAATCTGCCAGACCATTGACTATGCAGATGGTTTTGACGAAACACTCTATCGCCCCTGCCGTCATCTGGACCAGACGGTAGAGAGCTTTACCCTGGACAGTTCAGGCCTGCTTGACAGCATTACCTTGCGCTTAGGCTGGGCCGATGAAACCTTTGGCGGAGATGGTGATACCGACTCCGAAGCCTCTTATACCATCACCACATCCACCAATAATCTGAGCGTGCGTCTGTTTGACCCGTCATTCAATGGCTCCAACAGTTTCAGGTATGGCTACTCCATATCGGGGGTCCAGAATTATAGCGGTATGGTTCTGGATGCCGAATACAACTCCGATTACATTAACAACACCCCTAAGTTAAACCAGAGCTACGATGATGGTGACAGTGAGTCGGCATTATTGATGCGAACCTGCAGAGAGTCAGACCGCATAGCCACAGGCGGCAACGGGCCCTCATGCCTCAGTAACACTGGCACAGAGTTAACCCCTACCGATGTCACCAAAAATTTCACGCCAAACGCGACTGTTTCCAATCGTTTGCCAAAACCTTTATTTATGGCAGCAAAGTACGGTGGCTTTAACGACCTTGATAACGATGGCACGCCTAATCATGACGCCAACGGTGACAACATTCCTGACGCCGATGACAAGGAGTGGGACAACCGCAACAACCTGACAGGCTCTCTGGATCCGGATGGTATTCCTGATAATTACTTTGTCGTCAGCAACCCTGCCCGACTGGGTCAACAGCTGGGAAAGATACTTGAGGATATCGCCAGCCGCATCTCTTCCGGTGCCAGTGCTGCCCTGGTGGCTAACAGTGCCAGCGGTGTGAGCTCAGCCATCCAGGGGCTGTTTCTTCCCGAAGTGACCGTCAATAACATTGATATCAGTTGGGTTGGGCTGGTTCACAGTTTGTTTGTTGATGCCAAAGGTCACTTCCGTGAGGACACCAATGGGAACCGCACCCTCGATGACTATGCAACCGACCGGATAGTGACCCTGTCTTTCGACCCCATCAGTAATTCCACTGTCATTCAGCGATATACCTCTTCCGACAACGGCGTGACACTGACAGCAGATGGCGGCAGAGTGGATTTGACCGATCTGAAACCCGTCTGGGATGCCCGTAAACGCTTGATGGAAGTCAGCAACGTTACCAGTCAAAGAAACTATACGGCGCTGACCAATACTGGCCGTCACATTCTCACCTGGCTGGATGCCAATAATAATGGCAATGTTGATAGCGGTGAGGAACAACCGTTCGTCTCTGCCACCTTCACAGGCAACAACAGTGGCTATCTGGGTGTGAATGCGTCGGAGTCGGACAAACTGGTGAAGTACATTCGCGGCGAAGATCAGCCGGGTTACCGCTCCCGCTCTGTAGACATCGATAATGATGGCGATATGGAAGTCTGGCGCCTGGGCGACATCATTCATTCCAACCCCGTCGTCGTCTCCAAACCGGAACGGTATTACTCTGACAGCAAACCCTTCAACAGCAATGACTCAACTTTTATCGAGTTTCAAAAACAGTACGAAAACCGTCGTCAGGTGGTGTATGTGGGTGCCAATGACGGGATGATTCATGCCTTCAATGCCGGCTTCTGGAACAACACTAATCAGCAATTTGACCTAAGCCATTCCTCTGATACCTATCAGCACCCTCTGGGTGGAGAACTCTGGGCCTACGCTCCCATGAACCTTTTACCCCATCTTCGCTGGCTGACAGAACAGGATTACCCCCATGTCTACTACATGGATGGCGAGCCCCTGATTTTTGACGCCAATATTTTCCCTGCGGATGCCGAACACCCCAAGGGTTGGGGAACAGTCCTGCTCATGGGTATGCGACTGGGCGGCGGCCCCATTGACGTCACAGTGAACAGTGCTGCCCGAACCATGCGCTCTGCCTACGTCATGCTGGATATCACCGACCCGACAAAGCCTCCCAAACTGATGGCAGAAATTACTCACCCGGAGTTGGGCTTTACCACGGGCCGCCCCGTGGTGATACAAAGGCGAAAACCCGATGCTTCCGGTGACTATAACTTTCCCACCGAAAATAACTGGTACCTGGCCTTTGGCTCTGGTCCGACCGGCACGGGGCTCAGTGGTATACGACAGGCACTGGACGATGCCACCAGTGACCAGAACATGAAAGTGTTCGTCTATGACCTTAAGAGCAAAAGCTTTCTCAGCACCTTTGACCCCATGGACAGCGGTATCGCCCAGGCTTATGCCGGCCATATGACCACCGTGGACTGGGATCAGGATTACTATGACGATGCCATCTACTTTGGCAGTGTGGAAACCGCAGGCAATCTCAGTGGCGAGCTGCTCAGGATCAATCTGGAAGATCCACTGGCTGCTAACTGGACACTGGGCACATTAACTCGCCCGCAGCGCCCTGTGACTGCCCGCCCGACGGCGGTGACCAACAGCGATAATGAACGCTGGGTCTTTGTTGGTACTGGCCGTGAGTTGACCCGGCAAGACAGCCTTAATACCCGGCAGGAATTCTTTTTTGGCGTAAAAGAACCCAGACTCAGTGGCGTGTTCTCTTATGGCACAGTGCCCTTCAGCAACCTGATTGATACCACGGATATTAAGGTGGAGGCCGATGGCGATCTGGCCTCCGGCTTTACGGTATCTGCGGGCAAGACAGTGAGTAATTTTGAATCCCTTCGCAACGCCCTGACCACCGAAGCCGGTTGGAAAAATCGACTGATCTATGACGGCAAAGATCCTGCCGGTAAAAGTATTAGCTCCCCGGCCAATGCTTTTGCCTTGCTGCTGTTTAGCGAATACCAGCCCCCTGCCGATCAGTGTCTGGTGGATGGCACCAGCTACCTGAATGCGCTGCACTACCAGACAGGCACGGCCATACCCGCCAGTCTTCAGAAAGTGCTGACTCCGAATGGTTTTACTGATAACACGATCTCCGAAAGGAAAATCAGCCTGGGTGCAGGTCTGGCTCCGGCTCCGGTAATTCACCAGGGCAGTGATGGCAAAACCAGCATTATTATTCAGGGAGGGGCCGGTAATATTTCCAGCACCGATCTGGAGTACACGCTGACGGATGACGGGCGACAATCCTGGCGACAGATATTTAATATTCCCAAGTAGACATTATGTTAAGGAGCTGAGTTATGGACAACCGGTCAATGTCTATGGAAGACAGTGGCTTCACTCTGATCGAGCTGATGATCGTCGTTGCTATCATCGGCATCATTGTCGCTGTTGCCATCCCATCCTATCAACAATATGTTTTTGAAAGTCGCAGGACGGATGCCCATGTCGCCCTGATGACGGCAGCGGCAGAACAAGAAAAGTTTTACACCTACGATAATGCTTATACCACTGATATCAACAACCTTGGTGGCGCTACCTCTCCGGACGGGCATTACACCATCGCTGTAACGGCCACAAACACCACGTATACGCTGACAGCCACTGCGAATAGTAGCAGTGGTCAGTTTGAGGATACTGACTGTCGAATCATCACCTTGAATCACCTGGGGGCCAGAGCCAGCTTGAACAGCACGGCAGCAGCGTCCACAGGATGCTGGTGAGAATAAGCTATTGCCAGGCACTAACAGGCGTTCGGGTACCACGACTGTTAATGGTCAGAGTACCGTCCGTTGCCTGAACTCCGAGAGGAGTTGCGGTGAGCAATACACATTGGGAGATCGTCATAGAAGCACAGGCTGTCGCAGTGATCAAATAATGACCATTCTCAGAAAACACATTATTGGGGCCGGCCAGTGTGTAGCCCAATTTTGAGAGATCACTGGTATACGTCAGTTGTTCGGTAAAATATCGTTCCTGCTGCTGCATCATCGTCAACAGGGATGATATGCCTTCGCTGCGTCGTGACTGCAACACGTATTCGTTGTACGACGGAACCATAATTCCGATAAGCAGACTGATGATGGTCACCACAATAAAGATTTCAAGCAGTGTAAATCCCTTTACCTTTCTCACTGATTTTCCCTCCAGAACGTTTTGTGGAAAGGTATCGAACCCGCTTCCCTGAGAATATCCTGAAAACACTCCCCACCCACACAGATATCTGCGCCTTGACTGCCACGGTTAAGAATGACAGGGGCTGGAGTCAGGATACTGTAACGAAGCTGTCTCTTGCGGTCGCCCTTAACCACCTGACTGTTACCATCAAGATCAAGCACTGCGCCGGCATTATCGATGTTCAATACATAGAGGAAGCTGGAACCACCGCCACCAGGCGCATAGGTAGTAAAGGTCAAAACATTATTGAACACGGTGGGCCTGCCCAATAGTTTTTCTCCAGACACCTCAAAGCGGATATACCATCCTTTCTGACTGTCCAGCGCATTGAGAGCCGCCGCTCGCTGCCCCCCATTTCCCTGCTGTACGAGGTTGGCCGTGGCATCGTAGAGCGCTGACTCATCAATGACTGAACCATTGTGGTAGTCATAACTGACAGGCGCGTTGTAAATATTGGGATCTCTGAGGACATAAAGCCGGTCATCCACCTGAGTATCCAGAGGTTTCGCCCTGAAGCCGCTGCCTACCACAATATTCAGATGGTCAAGCGATCTGGACAGGGAAACGTCTGGCTTTTCATAAAACCGCCGGGCATCGGCCTGGGTACTGCCAGAGAAGTTGGCAATTCGGCCTCCCGTGGCAAAGTCACTGGCCCCGGTGTTGCTCTGGTTGACATCGAATCGCCAGACCTGACCGCCAATGTCCACCGCAAAAAAGTAATCCGTCAGTCCATCCCTGTCGATGTCGATAACCGCCAGATCAGCAGGAGTACTGTAATTCATATCCGTCAGGTCCGGGTCCGTGCCACTGTT
>NZ_JAHHPR010000589.1:0-21027 GCF_024606255.1 Endozoicomonas sp. SESOKO3 | reverse complement strand
GCACGACTGCATGGATGCAGGAGCTAGAGCAACGCAGGAGCAGTTGCCGCGTAGGACAGTCTCTTCCCGGTCAGCCTTCCGGATCAATAACGCTATAGCTGTTAGCGACGCAGACCCAGACGCTCGATCAGGGAACGGTAACGCTCAACGTCTTTGCCCTTCAGGTAGTTCAGCATATTACGACGCTGGTTTACCATGCGGATCAGCCCACGACGAGAGTGGTGATCCTTGTGGTTTGCCTTGAAGTGACCCTGCAAACCTTCGATGTTTGCAGTCAGCAGAGCAACCTGAACTTCAGGGCTACCGCTGTCGCCTTCACTACGACCGAATTCCTTGATAATTTCTGCTTTCTTTTTAGCAGTCAAAGCCATTGCTTTACACTCCGTTTAATATGCATCAACAAGCAGGTATGACCGTGCATATTTACAGCCAACCATTAAGCCTTGGCAGCACCTGCTGCCAATCAGGTGACGAATTCTAACATCAACCTCCAGCCGGAAGCCAGTCCGTTAAAGCCACCATACTGCAGAAAGATAATCTGTCTTAGTTTCCGGAACTGATCAGTCTCTTGGGTGCAACACGACCGTCTTCGTCAATCTCTCCAATACCCAGGAATCGAAGCACTTCCTGGCCCTCAACCTCTTCCTGACCATAGATACGGACATTACCACTGGTAGGCGCCTGAGGCACCTGAACCGGTTGCCCCTGACTGATGTAATAGCTGCTGGTTGCCCCCAGACGAATCTGAGGCCAGTCACTCACAGAAGTATCCAATGGCAGCAGCAGTTCATCCAGAGCCTTGTGACCACCGCCGTCGCGAATATCTTCGAGCTCTGCCAAAGTGTAGGACTGGTGTTCAGTATATGGGCCTGCCTTCATTCTATGCAGCTCGGCAACATGCCCGAGACACCCCAGAGCTGCACCAATATCTTCAGCCAGAGTACGAACATAAGTGCCCTTGGAGCAATCCACTTCAAGGATCAGCCTGTCACCTTCAAAGTCCAGCAGCTCAAGACGATAGATGGTGATGCGTCGTGACGGACGCTCAACAACAATACCTTGACGAGCCAGCTTGTAAAGCGGTTCACCATTGTGCTTCAGCGCTGAATACATACTGGGAATCTGATCAACCTCACCACGGAAGCGATCAAGGATAGCTTCAACTTCAGAACGGGTAACATTCACCGGACGCTGCTCGACTATCTCGCCTTCACGGTCACCGGTCTCCGTCTGGATACCCAGCTTGACTTCAGTTCTGTAGGACTTATCCGATTCCAGCAGATACTGTGAAAATTTTGTCGCCTCGCCCAGACAGACCGGCAAAACTCCGGTAGCCAGAGGATCAAGACTCCCGGTATGGCCAGCTTTGGCTGCACCATAAAGCCGCTTGACACGTTGCAGAACGTCATTGGAACTGACACCCTTAGGCTTATTCACAACAACAATACCGTCCACCCTGCGGCCACGGCTACGTCTGCGTTTAGACATCAATTACTCCTCAGACTCACCCTGATGATCACTGTCACCAGAACGAGCTTTTGCAATCAACTCACTCATATACGCACCACGCCTCAGACTGTTGTCATAATGAAAACGCAACTGGGGAATGATACGCAACTTGATGGAACGGGCCAGCTCGCTGCGGAGGAAACCGGCAGCACTCTGCATAACCTCCAGGTTCTCATCAACACTTTTCTGGTTGCTGACGCCCTCTTGGTCGTCTATGCCCAGAAAAGAAACAAAAACATCGGCAAAGGCCAGATCGCGGGACACTTCTACCGCGCTGACGGTTACCATACCTAAACGAGGGTCTTTCATCTCCAGCTGGATCAGCTGGGCCAATTCTTTCTGAATCTGGTCCGCTACCCGCTGAGTTCGACTGTATTCTTTAGCCATTGGGGATTAAAACCTGCTGATATGAGAAAGCCCGCAGTCTTTGCTGCGGGCTTCTTTCTTTGGCAACCGACCGAGTATGAGCAGATCGGCCGAACCTGATTAAAGAGTACGCTTGACTTCAACAGTCTTGTAAACTTCGATCTTATCGCCTGGCTTCACGTCGTTGTACGACTTGACCGCAATACCACACTCCATACCTTCGCGAACTTCCTGTACGTCATCCTTGAAGCGACGCAAGGATTCCAACTCGCCTTCAAAGATCACCACGTTGTCACGCAGTACACGAATACGGTCGTTTCGGTAAACAATACCTTCAACAACCATACAGCCAGCCACCGCCCCGAACTTCGGTGAACGGAAAACGTCACGTACTTCTGCAGTGCCCACAATCTGCTCACGGGTATCGGATCCCAGCATACCGCCCAGAGCCTTCTTAACATCGTCAATGATGTCATAGATGACACTGTAGTAGCGCAGATCCAGTTCTTCTGCCTCAATCACCTTACGGGCAGAAGCATCAGCACGAACGTTAAAACCAACGATAACGGCATTGGAAGCCATAGCCAGGTTAGCATCGGTTTCAGTGATACCACCTACGCCACCAGAAATAACCTTAACTTGAACTTCGTCGTTACCCTGCTCTTCCAGAGAAGTAGTCAGAGCCTCCAGAGAGCCCCGGACATCTGCCTTCAGAACGATATTAAGGGTCTTCTTCTCTTCAGAGCCCATGCTGGAGAAGATATTTTCCAGTTTGGAAGCCTGCTGACGAGCCAGTTTGACTTCACGGTATTTACCCTGACGGAACAGTGCGATTTCACGAGCCTTGCGCTCATCCTTAACCACAATCAGCTCATCACCAGCATCAGGAGTACCGTCCAGACCCAGAATTTCAACCGGAATGGAAGGGCCTGCATCTTTGATCGCCTTACCGTCTTCGTCCAGCATCGCACGAACACGGCCGTATTGCTGACCTACCAAGATGTTGTCACCCTGCTGCAGGTTGCCGGACTGAACCAGAACTGTTGCGACAGGGCCACGACCTTTATCCAGACGGGATTCAACCACCACGCCTTTAGCTGGACCTTTGTCTGCGGCAGACAGCTCAAGAACTTCAGCCTGAAGAAGTAATGCTTCCAGGAGCTCATCAATTCCCTGCCCGGTCAGAGCTGACACATGAATAAACTGAGTATCACCACCCCACTCCTCAGGAATCACTTCTCTTGCAGCCAGTTCGTTTTTCACACGATCAGGATCTGCAGCTTCCTTGTCGATCTTATTCACAGCAACAACGACTGGAACACCAGCAGCCTTGGCGTGCTGAACCGCTTCTTCGGTCTGAGGCATAACACCATCATCAGCCGCAACCACCAGAATGACGATATCTGTTGCCTTGGCACCACGAGCACGCATGGCGGTAAAGGCCGCGTGCCCGGGAGTATCCAGGAAAGAAACCATACCGCGCGGGGTATCTACGTGGTAAGCACCAATGTGCTGGGTGATACCACCGGCCTCGCCTGCTTGCACACGACTCTTGCGGATGTAGTCCAGCAAAGAGGTCTTACCGTGGTCAACGTGACCCATTACTGTCACAACCGGCGCACGAGGTTTCTCCTCAAAATCGGTTACGCCATCTTCCTGATCTTCAGTCAGAGAGTCTTCAATGCTGTCAGCCTTGACCAGTTTGAAGGTGTGACCCATCTCTTCAACTACGATGGATGCAGTATCCTGGTCAATCACCTGATTGATGGTCACCATGGAACCCATTTTGAACATCGCCTTGATGACGTCAGCAGCCTTGACAGCCATTTTTTGCGCCAGCTCAGCAACAGTGATGGTCTCAGGAATAGAGACTTCGCGTATTACCGGAGCGGTTGGCTTGGTGAAGCCGTGAGCTGCCATGGATTCAGGCGTAATTGTGCGGGCTGCCTTACGGCCGCCACGACGATCATCTTTACGACCTGCGTTGCGTCCGCCACGCTTCTCACCACGACGACCGCGTTCTTCACGGGGCTCATCACGGCGATCTTTGCCTTTGCGGTTACGGCCGCGCTTATCACCTTCCGGAGTCGGCATTGGCGCAGCGGCTGGATCAAAGCTTGGAGCAGACGGGCCATCACGACGAACCGGACGATCACCATCACGACGTGGTGGACGATCACCATGACGAGCCGGACGGTCTCCTTCACGACGTGGCGGACGATCACCATCGCGACGCTGCTGGGGACGATCGCCTTCACGACGCGGGGGACGATCGCCGTCACGACGCTGCTGGGAACGATCTCCATCGCGACGCTGAGGACGGTCACCATCACGACGTGAGTCACCACGAGCCCGCTTTTCTTCGGGTTTCTGCTCTTCCGCTTTTTCGTTCTTGACGTAGGTGCGCTTCTTGCGAACTTCTACGTTTACAACTTTTTTCTTACCAGCGCCACCACCGCCAGATACTTTCATCTGACTGACAGTTTTGCGCTTAAGGGTGATCTTGGTAGGTTCAGCCGTACCCGTGTGATCACCGTGAATGCTTTTCAGATGAGCCAGCAACTGCTTCTTTTCTGCATCCGACACAGCTTCTGAAGCCTTGGTTTGCTTCAGGCCCGCATCCTGCATCTGCTGCAGCAACCTTTCGACCGGAGCGCCGACCACCTTCGCGAGTTGTTCTACGGTTACTTCTGCCATTAACACTTCTCCTCTCAGTGGCCCGCTCAGTTACCAGCTTCCTCGAACCAGGGAGCACGCGCCGTCATAATCAATTCACCCGCACGCGTTTCGTCCATACCTTCAATTTCGAGAAGGTCGTCAATGGACTGCTCCGCCAGATCTTCCATAGTAATGACACCCAGACTGGCCAGCTCCAGCGCCAGCTCCTCATCCATACCATCCATAGCCAAAAGGTCTTCAGCCGGCTGTGCGCCATCTAACTTTTCTTCTCGAGCGATAGCCTGAGTCAACAGCTTGTCTTTCGCACGAGTGCGAAGCTCCTCCACGATTTCTTCATCCATGCCTTCAATTGCCACCATCTCTTCCAGAGGAACATAGGCAATCTCTTCAACCGTAGTGAACCCTTCGTCGACCAGCAGCTGAGCCAGTTCTTCATCGATATCGAGCAGATCAATGAAACTCTGTTTAAACTTGTCCGCTTCCTTTTCCTGCTTGGCAGCGGCTTCAGCTTCTGTCATAACGTTCAATTTCCAGCCAGTCAGCTCACTGGCCAGTCGAACATTCTGACCACTACGACCAATGGCCTGAGCCAGATTATCTTCGCTGACTGCGATATCCATAGTTCCGGAGTCTTCGTCAACGATGATGGAAGCAACCTCTGCAGGCTGCATGGCATTGATCACATACTGGACAGGGTTTTCGTCGAACAGAACAATGTCGATACGCTCATTACCCAACTCGCCGGATACCGCCTGTACACGAGCACCGCGCATACCTACGCAGGCACCTACCGGATCTATGCGTCCATCATTGGTCTTGACGGCAATTTTTGCCCTTGAGCCCGGATCACGGGCAGCCGCCCTGATCTCCAGAACCTCCTCAGCAATTTCCGGCACTTCAATGCGGAACAATTCAATCAGCATTTCAGGCGCAGTTCGGGACAGCATCAGCTGCGGCCCACGACCTTCCGTGGAAATTTCACTCAACAAAGCCCTCACATGGCTCCCCATACGAAAGTTCTCACGAGGCAGTATGCTGTCCTTGCGCATGACTGCTTCAGCATTGTTGCCAAGGTCAACAATAATACTGTCACGAGTCGTTTTCTTTACGGTTCCATTAATCAGATCGCCCAGCTTGTCACTGTATTGTTCAACCATTTGTGCGCGCTCGGCTTCGCGCACCTTCTGAACGATAACCTGCTTGGCGGTCTGGGCTGCAATCCGTCCAAATGCGACAGACTCAACCTGCTCTTCCCAGACACCACCGATCTCCAGAGACTCGTCCTTCTCCTTACCCTCATCCAGGGTAAAGTGCATGCCCGGAAACTCGAAATCTTCGTCCGCAACCACGCTCCAACGACGGTAGGTATCGTATTCACCACTACTGCGGTCAATCGCTACCCGGATATCCACTTCTGTTTCGTAACGCTTTTTGGTCGCAGTTGCCAGAGCGATCTCCATCGCCTCGAAGATCACTTCGGGTGGAACGCCCTTCTCGTTGGAAACGGACTCAACGACCAACAGAATTTCTTTACTCATGCTCTGCCTCGCCTATGCTGAACCAGTCCATGCCTTTGCCAACACTTCCCTGGCCGTTAACCGGGAAGACCCTCGCCTGTCATCAACTTCTTATTGCAGACAACGGCTAGCAACCCGGCCTGAACCTTTTACTCAATCTTTTATCTGGTTATTACCAGTTATGAGCCTGAAGTTAGTCGAATCTCGGTATCACCTGAGCCTTGTCTATGCTCTCTATGGGAAGAAGCAGTTCATGATCATCAACCACTAACACCACGTCCTGGTCTTCTACCCCTTTTACAACGCCTCTGTACCTGCGCCGCCCCTCAAAAGGCACCCTCAATCGGACATTGACCTCAGCTCCCGCCCAAGCCACGTAGTGCTCAAGCGTAAACAACCGCCTGTCCACTCCGGGCGATGAGACTTCAAGGGTATATTCCTCCGTAATGGGATCTTCCACATCGAGAACCCCACTCAGCTGGCGACTGACGACTTCACAGTCATCCAGCTGGATTCCCTTTTCCTTATCAAGGGAATCAATATAAATGCGAAGCATGGATTGCTTACCCTGGGATTTGAACTCAATCCCCCAAAGCTGGTAGCCAAGGGATTCAACCACGGGCCCAATCAATGCCTCCACTTGCGACTGCTTGCCTGCCACGATGGAAACACCTGTCTGCAAAAACAAAAAAAGGGCTTAAAAGCCCTGTCTCTTCTATGCACCCAGTCTTCCAGCTGGACGCAACTAAGGAGCTTGCCAAAGACACACACCATTGAGCATGAATTCAACAAACTACCAGAATCTCAATGGGGCAACATCTCAAGCCCAAAAAGACTCTGACGCACCTAACAAAAAACCCCATAATGGGGTTTAATTATTTGGTAGCGGGGGCCAGATTCGAACTGACGACCTTCGGGTTATGAGCCCGACGAGCTACCAGGCTGCTCCACCCCGCATCAAACCTATTAGTATACTGCCAGCTAAAAACTTGCTTCACAAGCCATAACTGTAGATACGTCATTTAAACGTTACAACGATATACCAAATTCTTTTCTTCCATTTACCAAAAAAGTTAATGGCAATTTGGTGCCCAGGGCGGGACTTGAACCCGCACGGCCGCTAGGCCACCGCCCCCTCAAGACGGCGTGTCTACCAATTCCACCACCTGGGCAAACACCACCACTACATCCTGCTTAAAGCTAGCCCTTACTGGACTGGAGGCAGAGACAGCTCTTTATTCTGCTCGTCACTCTCGACGGGTTGTGATTCTATCACAGGAGCATCGCTCTCGATACTCTTTTCTGAAGCTGCTTCTGGTGCGATCGGCGCATCACCGGCCGGAACGGACTCTTCTACAACTACAGTTGGCACACCTGCATCACTGATACTGTCTGCCTTTTGCCTGGCCACCATTGCCAGAGCAAAACTGGTCACAAAAAATACTGTCGCCAGAATCGCTGTCGTGCGACTCATAAAGTTGCCGGTACCCTGACTACCAAACACCGTCTGTGACGCACCGGAACCAAAACTGGCACCGGCTTCCGCACCCTTCCCCTGCTGCAACAAAATCAGCCCGATTACGGCAGCAGAAGCAAGAACATGAACAATAAGAACTATGGTTTCCATCACTATCCTGCAGCGCGACAGATCGCCTGGAACTCTTCAGCAACCAATGAGGCTCCCCCCACAAGACCGCCGTCAACATCCGGCAAAGCAATCAGGTCTGCAGCGTTAGCTGCTTTCATGCTACCACCATACAGAATACGAGTTCTGTCAGCCATAGCCTGATCCTGTAATGCCAGCAAGCCACGAATCACGGCATGCACTTCCTGCGCCTGCTCAGGCGTTGCAGTCAGTCCGGTTCCAATAGCCCATACGGGCTCATAAGCGATCACAAAATTTGCCAAACGCTCCGGACCAGCAGTCCGCAGCACAGCTTCAACCTGAGCCGTCACCACCTTCATGGTGTCGCCAGCCTCTCGCTCTTCCAGAGTTTCACCCACGCAAAGAATAGGTACTAAACCCTGATCTGTCAGAGCACAGAATTTCGCAGCAACTTCCTCATCCCCCTCCCCAAACAGAGAGCGACGCTCAGAATGACCAATGATCACGTATTCAATGCCGAGATCTTTAACCATCAGAGGCGAAACCTCGCCGGTATAAGCGCCATAAGTTTTGTCAGACACATTCTGCAATCCAACTTTAATGGCACTACCAGCCAACTGCTCGCAAATATTTTGAGCGTATACCGAAGGAGGACAAACCAACACTTCAGCATTAGTATACAGACCGGAAACAAGCTTACCCAGCAATTCACGATTCTCTTCAAGAGATCCGTTCATTTTCCAATTACCGGCAACTAGTGGCTGGCGCATACCGCTCACCTCAACATTCGCGAGGTCGGAATACTAACCCAGGCGCCATTATTATACAACTGCGCTGACATCTTTTGCTGGTAATTTTCTACTACCTGATAAAAACAATAAACTACGATCAATCAAGCGAACAGACAATCATTTCTGTTCATTCAAGGCCGTCATGAAAATGGCCTTGTAGAACGGTTATTTGATATTAAAGTACTGAAAAACTCCTTACGATTGGGAGCGAACCCGGTGCACACTTCTTAACTCGCCTCAGAGTGCTCCATTGATCACGCCTTTCCTCGCCGCTGCATAAACAGCAGCAACAGTACGATTAAGATACCCAAAAAGCCAAAATCAGCAGGATTAAACAAGAGAACTGGCAAGCTGATGAAAGCCAACCCTCTTTCCAGCAAACTTAACCCCTGAATCAGATAACCTTCGACAGCAACTGCCATGGCAATGATGATGGCTATAGTCTGGGCAACAGCCATAATCAGCCCGGCAAAATCCCCCTCGGTATTAATCAAACCGCTATAGGCCATCATAATGGGAATCAAGAACAAGCCCGCCGCCAATTTAAATGCTTCTACTGAAGACTTAACAGGACTGGCATTTGCGACACCCGCTCCGGCAAAAGCAGCCAGTGCAATTGGAGGCGTTACATTGGAAGTCTGTGACAGCCAGAAAACAATTAGATGGGACGTCAGCAAAGGCAATCCAAAATCCCCCAATAATGGCACAGCCATTACAGCAAGCACTATATAAGCAGCGGTAACAGGCAAACCCATCCCAAGCACCAGCGCGACAAGGCTGATCAGAATGAGTGCGGTAAACATATATCCGCCGGAAAGCGCCGTGACGAACTGCGTAAACTGCAGCCCAATACCGGTCTGCCCCACTACACCGACAATGATCCCGGCTGCCGCGCAGGCTGCAGAGATTGGCAATGCCAGAAGCGCACCCGACTTAAGTCCTTCAATGATTTTTCTGAGACCTATGCGACTATGACTTCTTAATGCCGCCGCCGCCAGAATAGCCGCACAGCCTGCCACCCCTACCAGGAGAGGTGAGTACCCGACCATCAACAGAGCGGTAATCAAAACCAAAGGAATAAGGAAGTGAGCACCCTGCTTCATGACACTCCATAGCGCTTGTGTTCGATTGACCGTTGGCAATTCCAGCTTGCAAGCCATGATATGGACGTACAATAGCGTACAGAAGAAGTAGAGCAGCGCGGGCGCAATGGACGCAATCATGATGTCGCTATACGGCACTCCGGTAAACTGCGCCATGACAAAAGCACCGGCCCCCATAATAGGTGGCATGATTTGCCCACCGGTCGATGCAGCAGCTTCAATACCTGCAGCCTGTTCAGGCTTATAACCCAGCTTTTTCATCATCGGTATGGTGATGGAACCAGTGGTCACCGTATTGGCAATGGCAGATCCGGAAATAGAACCCAGGCCAGCAGAAGCTATGACAGCAGCCTTGGCTGGTCCTCCCCGATATTTACCGGCAATAGCAAAAGCCAGATCAATAAAGAACTTGCCTGCGCCCGTTACCTCAAGAAAGGCTCCAAACAAAACAAAAATAAAGACAGTGGTTGCCGCAATACCCAGCGCAGAACCAAACACACCATTACTTGAGAAGATCTGAAACTGCACCCATTCCTGAATGCTGTAACTCTTGGTTGCCAGCGCACCTGGCAGCATATCCCCAAAGCCGCTATAAACCAGGAACAATAATGCTATGAACACCATTACCCAGCCTACAGCCCGACGACAGGCCTCCATCATCAGCACCACATAGACGACACCAGCATAGAGGTCATAATCGGAAAGACCATACAAGAGATAGTTAATATCGTTGTAATCAAAGTTAATGATTCGAAAACCTGCCACCACAGTGGCTACTGCCAGAATCAAATCAAACAGCCTTACTGGCACAAAAAAACGACTCTTTTCATTTTTCAACAAAGGGTAATGAAGAAATATCAGCACCATGACCCAAGCAAGATGAACCGGCCTGAAATAGGTGGCAGAAATCGTCGAGGTCATTCCCTGCCAGATCTGAAACATGGACAGAAGCACTGCAAAGACAAGTACCAGACAGCCCGACGTTTTGATCACGACTTTATTCATTCAGCCACCTGAAAACTCAGTTGATGGAATTCAGGTATTTTTCAGCACCCGGATGAAGAGGCACACCGGACAGGCGATTAGCATTGGCTCTGGTAATGGCTTCGGCAACTTTAACCACCTTGCGAACATCACCCATGTTTTCAAAAGCTGCTTTAGTCAGGCTGAAGGCCATGTCATCAGACATATCAGCACGGACGACCAATACGTTCCAGATACTCAGGGTATCAACCTGACGTACGCCGTTGTATACATTACCCGGAATGGTGTAGCTGCTGTAAGCGGGGTTTTCAGTAATGAACTTCTCACGCTCTTTTTCAGAAACTGGCAGGATACGAATCTTTTGAGTCAGAGCCACCTGAGTCACGGCACCCACTCCCTGACCACCAACAATGAAGCCAGCATCAACCTGACCATTGGCCAGAGCATTGGTGGTTTCAGAGTAATTCAGGTAAACAGCACGAATATCTTTCGCGGGATCAATACCCATGCTTTTCAGAAGTGCCGCAGAGGTCACAGCGGTGCCGGAACCCGGCGCACCCAGAGAAACCCGCTTGCCTTTAAGCTCAGACAGTTGGGTAATGCCTGAGTTTTGAAGCGTCAAGGCATGTACCAGATTTGGATAGAGGGCAAACAGTACCTTGACCGGCATCTTACCGGGAAACTTGCCCTCACCTTTGTAAGCATCCAAAACAACATTCCCCATGGCAATGCCAGCCAGCATATCACCACGAACAACCTTGATGGTATTTTCAACAGAAGCAGCGGTGACTTCTGCTTTTACATTGATCCCATCCACCTTATCAGACCATACCTTTGCCAGCGCACCACCCAGCGGATAATAAATACCACTTTGACCACCAGTACCAATGGAGTAGTTCTGAGCAGGAGAGAGCGCAGGCAGGATCAGCATTAGGAGGGCAGCGACAAAACGCATGATATTTTTCCTGTAAAATATTTTTATATTTCTTTTCCGCAAATAAATCTTCATCGCACAGAGCGGTAAAAATGGCTTATCTGTTCACGGCTATTTCTGTCGAGCAACGGCTGTCAAGTCCAGGCACACTGACCTGTAAAAATTTGACACGTTAGTTTTGTATCCTACCTAAGGAAAGCCATTCAGAGAAGGAAGAGTTCGCCTAAAACTGATCTGGCTCAATAATGAATATCTACAACAGCAGAAGGACTGACCGAAAATCAACCAGCCAGTCCATAGAAGCGAGAATCAGGACATTTCCTGCTCAACCACCTTAGCCAGTCTTTCAGTGTGAGCACGCACTTCCTCAGCATTCTCACCCTCTACCATGACACGGATAAACGGCTCAGTACCGGAAGGCCTCAAGAGCACTCGACCACGACCTGCCAGCTCAGCTTCAGACTCCTGTATGGCTGAAACAATACCCGGCACTTTGTCAGTATCTTTTTTCTCTTTAACCCGAACATTAATCATGGTCTGCGGATACTTGCTCATTCCTTCACGCAGCTCAGACATTTTCTTACCTGAACGAACAACAGCTTTAAGAACCTGGAGCGCAGAGACAATACCATCACCGGTGGTGGATACATCTTTACAAATGATATGACCTGATGATTCACCACCAAGCTGCCAATCATGTTTCAGCAGCAACTCATTGACATAACGATCACCGACCCTGGCCCGGGCAAAGGGAATACCTCTGGCTTCCAGAGCTTTTTCCATTCCCAGATTAGTCATCAGAGTCCCAACCACGCCGCCCTTCAGCTCATTATGTTGACGACGATCCAGAGCGATAGCAAACAGTAACTCATCACCATCAACAATCTCACCATTGTCATCCACCATGATGACGCGATCACCATCACCATCAAAGGCGATACCCATATCGGCTCCACGCTCTATGACGATTTCAGCCAACTTATCAGGCTGAGTAGAACCACAACATTCATTGATATTCAGACCGTTCGGGTTAATTCCAATGGCATGGACATTAGCACCCAACTCTCTGAAAACTGCAGGACCCACCTGATAGGTAGCGCCATGACCGGCATCAATCACAATATTCATACCACGCAGGTCAAGAGGGTAAGCAGTACTGGCTTTACAATATTCGATATAGCGGCCGGAAGCATCATCCAGTCTGGTCACCTTACCCAACCCATTGGAGTCAACGACCTCAATCTCACCTTCCATCAGAGCTTCGATTTTTGCTTCAACATCGTCCGGCAACTTGCTGCCATTACCAGAAAAGAACTTGATACCATTGTCGTAAAAAGGGTTATGAGAGGCACTAATGACAATTCCGGCCTGACCATTAAAAGTACGGGTCAGATAGGCGATAGCCGGTGTCGGCATAGGACCGGTCAAACACACATCAATACCTGCCGCAGACAGGCCTGCCTCCAGGGCAGACTCAAACATATAGCCGGAGATACGGGTATCTTTACCAATAACGACTTTACCTTCACCCTCTGCAGCCAGCACCTTACCCGCAGCCCAGCCTAGCTTGAGAACAAAATCCGGGGTAATGGGAAACTCACCCACCTTGCCACGAATACCATCGGTGCCGAAAAATTTGCGACCCATAAAGCAACCCTTATTCAATAACCTGATGCCTGAATCTGCTGCCAGACAGCACTCTCAAATGAATAGACAAAAAGGAGTGACAGGTAATAACAGAAGATGTCCTAACTCACCTGAATAGCGGGGCAGAACATAAAATACTGAAGATATGTCTTAAATTATGACATGACTGTCATACAGACTTAATAGCAATGATTGTCTTACAAATGACAAAACTCTTCGCACCCGAACTTACAGCATGCGCAATTAAAGAAAGAGAAGAACAAAACAGCATCAGCCAATGCCTGCCCAGAACAGCAGGCGATTAAACCACCTTAAGCGTTCCTGACGGCATCCACCATGCGAACAGCATCAACCGTTTCAGCGACATCATGAACTCGAATGATCTGAGCTCCAGCCTGAGCAGCCAGAGTGGCGACAGCGAGACTGGCACTCAACCTCTGCTCCGCAGGCTTATTCAGCACAGCACCAATAAATGACTTTCTGGACATACCAGCCAGAACCGGAAAGTTAAGATCAAGCACACGATCCAAATGTTTTAGCAACTGCAGATCATAGGCAGGCGTTTTTCCAAACATACCGCCCCCGAATCCCGGGTCAAGAATCAGTCGGTCCCTTGCAATACCTGCTGCTTCGCAGACCCTGACACGTTCAAGCAGGTAGTCATTGACTACACCCGTCACATCATCGTAATGAGGCACAAAACCCGGCCCGGGCTGTTCAACCAGTGAGTGCATCAGCACAACAGGAAGATCGGTGGCAGCTGCCGCCTCCAGAGCTCCCGGCCTGAGCAGGGCACGCACATCATTAATCATTCCGGCACCGGCTTTGCTGGTTTCCGAAATAACCAGGGCCGAGCTGGTATCCACAGAGATGACCTGATCAAAGTTCTTTCTCAAAACCTCCAGAACCGGCATTACCCTTTCAAGCTCCTGCTCACAGGTGACTGCCCCGTTTGCTCCTGGTCTTGTGGATTCACCACCCACATCGAGAATATCCACACCATCCCGAACCATGAGTTCAGCAATACTCAGCACCTGATCAAGATTCTGATAACGACTGCTTTCATAAAAGGAGTCGGGGGTAATATTTAATACTCCCATGACCAGCGTTCGGTCAAAGGTTAGAGTTTTTCCGGCACAATTCAACTTTTGCATTTTTTCATAGACCTAAACTACGAATACCACCAAACATCTTCCAGACTCAGGAACTGCCTGATTTCACGCCAATTGCAGAGACTCAGTTTCATTTGAACATTCAGATCAGATGATTTTACACGAAAACCATTGAGCTGTCGGCGTTGCAGGGGAATATCCGGGAAGTGAAGTCACGGATTCAGGTATGGGACTTTCACCCAATCGATTAGATGATTCCTATTCAGTTATCACCCATTCATAACGGAAATTTACTGATAAATTTGGCTTTCCTTGAACATCCCGGATGCCCGGGCTTTAACACAGGGGAATTGATAAGAGCTTTTTGTTGTCAAAGCTTCAGAGCTTGTGTAATTGACACCCTCTAAAGGACGGGGATTCCTGTTAGGTGACTAACGGGAATCTCGCTCCTTCAGGGGCGAGAGGATGTCAATTGAGGGGATACCTGCACACCGGGCAGCTTCTTACCCTGTTTTCAATCATTGCCACGCCACATTCCTTATGGACTTTGTGGGAGCAGGGGAGTATCAGGCAACCGGTAAAGACGTCTTCCAGACAGATGCAGCACTCATCGTGTCCTGAATCGGGTCGGCATATATGATCACCTTTCAACCTTTTATCCAGGCAGACATTGCAAACATCACAGTGATAGGTTTTATCTTCGTATATTCGACAAATGCCGCATTTATCACAGTGGAATGGGTTTAGCACTGCTGCGGTGAAGAGCTTGCACTTTGCACAGTAAAAGTCCGACATACGCTCGTTACATTCCGGGCATATCTGGGAGCCTTCCGTAATTTCCCCTTTGTATTTACAGAGAATACACAGGAGGTGTGTTGCATCAACACCACTGGAGTTTGTCGTTTGGCATCTATCGTTTTCGTTATGACATCTATGGCAGGGGAAATAAAGGCCGCAGCAATTAAATCTCACAAGGCAGCGCCTATGGTAATGTTCGCACAATGGCTGCAGGGTTTCTTGCTGAGGCAGCGGTAACTCCTCATCCAATGGGTTTGCCCCCAGATTATAAGGACTCGACTGCTGGCAAGAAGTAAAATGCCCCGGGCCATTATCTGACATCGCCGAGATAGCCGCTGTCAACTGCTGGAGTGCTTGATGGATCATAAACTCTACTAATTCTTGTTGCTTTCTGAGTTCATCCTCCACCTTTTCGATATGCTCCCTTAAGCGCTGATTTTCAGTCTCTAAACAGGCCACCCGTCCCCAAAACCTCTGATCATCTGCAGTTAGATTTTGATTCTCTATTGTTAACCTTTGAACCTTTTCAGTTAACTCTTCAGCCTGTTGCCTTTCTATATGCTGTCTTTTTTTCCTTTCTTTTTCCTTAGCGCTTCTTTTCGGCTCAATGTCTTTTATAAGACTATGATACTTACCTACAATACGTTCTAACTTATTCAAATCACGATTCAAATTTTCAGACCCATGATCGTCGGGCCTGCCGTCTTCATTATCAGCAAGGTTAGGCTGCTTCTTTGGCCTTGCCCCCTGCTGTAAGTATTTATCAGATGGTGATTCAGAGGAACTTCCAGCAAAGCCAGAGGCACTTCTGTAGCTATCAACTTGCCGAACGGGATCGGTGAATGTATTTGCATTGCCGGCAATTATTTCGTTGGAGGTGTTATCGCTATTACTGATTACAGTCTCTTGTGGTAAAGAACAAGATTGCATCTGCATACACAGTTTATCTGTAAAGTGTATTAATTCACGGGACGACGGGTGCTGATCAAATCGTCTAAAGGTACCTGACAAAGAAGTAGAAAATGTAAATAATTGTGCATAAACCATAATATCGCGACTTATGACTGAATCTGATATTTCCCCTAACAAATTACGAATAAGTTCAACCGGATTTGAATAGCGCAGGAACAATTGAACAAAATATTCAGCAAAGCAACATTTTTCAAATTGTCCTATTGGCGACTGCTGGCCAGGCTGATTGACCTTAAGGATGATGTCCTGAACAATCTTATGCAAAATCACCAGGTTGTTTTCGCCAACTCTGGGTTGCGCCTCGTCAGCTGAAATGATCGGTTGAAGTGAAGACAGAATGCCAAGATCATTCAAAGTCTGTTTTTTATCGCTTGTAGCTTCTATCAGCTGCTCGATAAATCGGTTGCGCAATGAATTCTCACGGGAAGAACGCTGCAGTTCCAGTACCGCCTCAAGAGGAGTGAGGGGATCACCTCTGGTGTTTGTGCTTTTTGTTTCCAAAACTTGCAAACGCTGAGGCATATTCAGCTCATCCAGTATTTGCCTCAGTTTAAAAACTGCATCGCGATCCTCGCTTTCAATGATGGCTACAAGCCGACTCGCAATTACCTTAATGTCTTGAGCCGTAGCATTTTTTTCACTCTTCTCTCCATCGTCGTCTTTTCTGTTATTGCCATTCCCACTGCCTTCACTGCCTTCTCCAGGTGATGGGTTCTCCTGGCCTTCAGGTTCTCCTCTTTGCTCCTTTTGATGGTCGTTATTTTCGTTCTTTGGTTTTGCATTGGGTGCGCTACCAGAGGATTTTCCATCCCCATTACCTGCCTTCAGACCACCGCCATGGTTGGTCTTGAAGACGGTACGCTCTAGAAGCAGTTTGAAACAGCCAAGCTGCCACTGAAGGCTTTCACTGGCTGGACAAGAAGTGACAGCACGCTGGAAGAGAGTATTCCAGAAATCAACATCGGTCAGTTGTCGAATATCGAGGAAGTCAAGGCAGCCAACGGGGATAGCAGCTTCGCTGGAAGAGCCATCAGCATTAACGCGTGTAATTTTCATACGTGCCGGGGATAACTGTTCCTCAAATGAAGTAGAATCCTTACCTGTGGACCTCAGCCATGTGATGAGAGATTTGAGGATAATCAGGTCTGTTTCGAATGATCCCGATGACATGCCACCACTCAAGAGCGGGGGGTGGGAGCGGATAGAGCCTACCTCGTTCCCGCCGCTGGGAAAATCGGCAATACCAGCGAGTTTGCCTCCTATCAATCTGTTATTTCGGGCTTGACCGGTTTCCATCCCACTCCTAATGTTGTTGGAGTAGGCCAAAAGGGTCAGTGAGGTAGCACAGGGTTTGCCATTCAGGAGTGGATCTATGGTTACAGAAATAAGCTCTGGTCTGTCTGCCGTCGTAGATTTTAAGCGAACAAGCGTGCCGTTTTCAGAAACACGCTGTGAGGCATATTGGGAGGCGGGTATCTGTTCCTCCGTCGTTATCGCTAGCTGATAGCAATGGTTGTTCTGGTCGTTCGTAACTAATATTGCGATACTGTTCGAGTCTGTCGGCGCCACGGGAGCCTTAAAGCAAAGGATGCTGTTTCGGTCATTGAAACCTTCCGGAAGCAGCAAACTTAATTGCCACTGACTCACATCCTGCAGATCTTCACCATCATTAACCTCAATCCGAACCCTGTGCCCGTGAGGATTATGCCGTTCAATGATGGTTGAGGAATAGCACAACTGCATAACCACCGTGGCTTGTGAAAAAACAAACGCTATTAAGGCTATGAATGAGTGGTAATAATGCACCAATTTCTCTCATAACTTAGTCAATAATACCAACTTCGCCCTCTTTGTTTGATAGAAAACGTCAGCAGCCTGTGCTGACTTTCTGTTCTGGAAAAATAAAGGAACGCCATTGGCCAATATCATTATTCGTAGTACAAAGAGAGAATAGCCAAGAATTTATGCATCGCTATATAAGCTAATTATTCTGCGCCACACAGCCAACCGCATTATCAACCTCTTCACCGGCAAAACTGATCGGCAATCATGGCTGGTGGGATGTCCATAATAAGTCTCCACATTGTCAACTTATTTCAGGACGGGACAAATCATACAAAAAAGGCAGGATAACAATCCTGCCTTTTTTGTTTTGTCAGAAGGGATCAGTGTTCGCCAGCAGGCCCACCGATAGGTCCTTTCTTATCATCATCGCTGTCGGCAACTTTTGGCTCAGATGCTTCAGGAGCCTCTTCCGCCTTGATACCTGCATCACCGTCACCGTTAGATGAGGAACCAGAAGACTCCTTAGGTGGACGAGGCTTCTTGCCTGACATAATGTCATCAATCTGATCAGTATCAATGGTTTCATACTGCATCAACGCATCTGACATCAGGTCCAGCTTATCGCGGTTTTCCTTGAGAAGTCGCTCAGCAGTGTTATAGCACTCATCAATGATGCTACGCACTTCTTCGTCGATCATCTTGGCGGTTTCGCCAGACACATTCATGCGTCCGCCGCCACTGCCGTAGTTCTTGCCCAGGAATACCTCGCCTTCTTCATCATCATACTGAAGAGGTCCCAGCTTCTCGGACAGCCCCCATTTGGTCACCATATTTCTGGCAATCTGGGTTGCACGCTGAATATCGTTGGATGCACCGGTGGTGACGCCCGCTTTACCCAGCGTCATTTCTTCAGCGATGCGACCACCAAAGAGTGAACAGATCTGACTCATCAGAGCTTCTTTACTCTGGCTATAACGATCTTCCTCAGGCAGGAACATGGTGACACCCAATGCACGACCACGAGGAATAATACTGACCTTGTATACCGGATCGTGGTCAGGCACCAGACGGCCAACAATAGCGTGACCAGCTTCATGATAGGCCGTATTACGTTTTTCTTTCTCGCTCATCACCATGGACTTGCGCTCAGCACCCATCATGATTTTATCTTTAGCAAGATCGAACTCGTGCATACCCACCGTGCGCTTGTTGGCGCGGGCAGAAAACAATGCCGCTTCGTTCACCAGATTAGAAAGATCGGCACCGGAGAAACCCGGAGTACCACGAGCAATCACTGCAGGCTCAACGTCATCCCCAATAGGTACCTTGCGCATGTGTACTTTCAGAATCTGTTCACGTCCTCGGATGTCTGGCAGACCCACCACAACCTGACGGTCAAAACGGCCGGGACGCAGAAGCGCCGGATCCAGTACATCTGGACGGTTGGTTGCAGCAATTACGATGATACCGTCGTTTGCTTCAAAACCATCCATCTCTACCAGCAGCTGGTTAAGTGTTTGTTCACGCTCATCATGACCACCGCCCATGCCAGCACCACGGTGACGACCCACTGCATCAATCTCGTCAATGAAGATAATGCATGGTGCCTGCTTTTTAGCTTGTTCGAACATGTCTCTGACACGGGAAGCACCCACACCCACAAACATTTCAACAAAGTCGGAGCCAGAAATGGTGAAGAAAGGCACCTTGGCTTCACCGGCAATAGCCTTGGCCAGCAGGGTTTTACCTGTGCCAGGAGGACCTACCATCAGCACGCCACGAGGAATGCGGCCACCCAGACGCTGGAACTTGCCCGGATCTTTCAGAAAATCTACCAGCTCCTGTACGTCTTCCTTGGCTTCTTCAACACCTGCCACATCAGCAAAAGTGGTCTTGATCTGATCTTCCGACAGCAGCCTGGCTTTACTCTTGCCAAAGCTCATCGGGCCACCACGGCCACCGCCGCCACCCTGCATCTGTCGCATAAAGAACATGAAGACAGCAAGAATCACCAGAATCGGGAAACTGGCAACCAGCAACTGTGTCCAGATGCTTTGCTTTTCAATAGGCTTGGATTCGATTTGAACGTTGCCGCGCAGCAGCTCGTCCATCAACTGATTATCGGGCACTGCCGGGGGCAGGTTGGTCTCAAAACGCTCACTGCTGTTCATGAGTCCGGTAATAGTAAATCCGTCAATCACTACTTTGCTGACTTGACGATTTTCTACCGCACTGATGAAGTCAGAATAACTGAGCTTCTGGGTAGAGGACTGCATTCCATCGAAGTTTTTGAATACGGTCAACAGCACCAGGGCAATGATGACCCATAAAATCAAGTTTTTTGCCATATCATTCAAAGGGCTACCCTCACTTGAGCGTACTGAAGCCTGTGGCGAACGGTTTTAAAGGGCATAATTACCGGCTCTGCTCTCTCGTATGGTTAATTCGCACCTCCTACCATACACGAATGGCAGAGAGGGGGACAGTCATCAGCTGGCTATTGGGCAGATAGAAAAAATCTATAATACCGGCAGGTCTGCTTTAAACTGCGCTGCGACAAGGTTTTTCTGGTTTACCTGACGGGTTGTCAGGTTTCTGTCAAGATTCGATAGCGCTTAACCATCCCCCCTTGAACAATCAGAACACTCCAACATCCCGGTTAAGTAAATGTTCTCAGGATACAAAATTTCTGGCCAACAAAAACACCTCTCTGGACCTTGCCCTTGAAGAGCCTGGTTTGCGGGTAATCACTTTCTGGAATGAGGTTTTCATGTCCTTGTGATACTCCTGATACCCTTCCCCCTGAAATGCTTTGGTCAGGAAAGAGCCGTTTTTCTTCAGCACCTGCCTGGCCAGATCCAGAGCCAGCTCAGCCAGATACATAGCTCTGGGCTGATCAACGGCCAGCGTACCACTCATATTGGGGGCCATATCTGAAATTACAAGGTCTACTTTGTCACTGCCGATAGTTTCAAGGATTTTTTCCAGTACAGCGTCCTCGGTAAAGTCGCCCTGAACAAAGTCAACCCCGGCAATGGGGTTCATGGGAAGAATGTCTGAAGCCACCACACGACCGTTATCACCTACCATCTCGATAGCTACCTGGGACCAGCCGCCCGGGGCCGCACCCAGATCAACCACTTTCATCCCCGGCTTGATCAGCTTGTCCTTCTCCTGAATCTCGATCAGCTTGTAGCTGGCCCGGGAACGGTAGCCGTCTTCTT
>NZ_JAHHPR010000588.1:0-1487 GCF_024606255.1 Endozoicomonas sp. SESOKO3 | reverse complement strand
ATCGTGCCCCTGCGTTGCATCCTGCGATAGTGCTCCATTTGGATAAACAGCCTGATTTCCACAAGACCGTCTGGCCAGCCATCGGGAAGTTGCAGGCGAAAGACCCGTTTGCGGTCACCTTCATTGTGGGTCAGTGAGTAGCCGGGCCCCTGTTCGGAAAAGGCCAGGTCATCCCGGCGAGCCAGCCTGATCACCTGTTGCCCGCCCTTGGTCTGAACCGAGGCCTGGTGACGACCCAGTTCGTTATCGGGGATGACATTCAGGGTCTCCCGGCCGGGGCCCGGAGGCAGTGGCGGACGCTGTTGCAGGAGATCAAGCCATTCATTGGCCCTCAGGGCATGGTTACGCAACCCGGCCGGATCGGCAGTTTCCATAGCCTTGAGCCGCTTGTGGAAAAAATACTCCGCCAGCAGCGGCTCAGCGCCAGTCAGGGATGGCTTCCTGAACAACCCGAGAAGGGAGTTCTCCAGATTGCCCGTCTGGTCCGTGGTCAGCGGTGACAGGATACGCTTGATGGCATCCCGGTAATAATCCGGGTTAGCCGACGCGGGCGCCCGCTGAAGCTCAGCCTGCAAAGCAGTTGCATGCTGGCTGGCAGGCGGCTCCTGTCTTAACAGTGCAAGGAAACCGGTAAGCTCATCCCCTGACAGTGTGGACAGGGCACCCTTCTGATTTTCAACAGCAATGAGATGCTGGTCTCCCATCCGGGTTATCTTTTGCCGATCGGGGCTGGTCAGGGCCAGGGTTTTCCGGCTACCCGTGGAGACCGGCACATGACCGTTGGCAACCTCATCGAGGGGAAGCTGTCCGGGACGGGTCCATTCATTGCGCACAGCCCGGGCATTCGTCAGACGCTCTACGGCACCGCTCAACCGCGTCAACATCCGTTGTCGGTCTGTCGCTGTGAAGACGTCGCCCCGCTGGTCTTTCAGGGCGTGGGTCAGCACATCCCCAAGCTGCCCGGCCAGGTTGTCGATCCCGGCCAGTGCCCTCAGCTCATTGGCGTTAAGCACAGATACGACCGCATCCACCGGGTCAGCCAGAAGTCTCGTCTGTGAAGTCACCTGACCCTGGCTGAGCAGCTCATTCCAGGCCACCTGCGTCAGCAGTGAGCGGAGGTTGCCCAGCCTCGAACGATGGGCACCGGGTAACTGGTCAATTAATCGGTTGCAATAATACTGTACCCGCTGGAACAGTGACCGGGTGTTCTCATCCCCCACCAGTCCACCAAAGCCGGACAGCGGGTCAGCAAGGGCTTTATAGGCAATCCGGACTTGCTGGCCGGTTTTCACGGTGGTTATCCCACCCGGGGTAGTGACTGTCTGAACCGTTGCGGGAGCGGAGGCAGTGGCCTGAACGGGCAGCAGGCCAAATGACGCCCGAAGCTGGTTTTCCAGTTGCAGCAGCGTCCGGTCACCGGTGGGCTTTTCCCCCTGCCACCATCTCATGGCAATGGCTGGTGAACTCTGGTCAGTCACGGCCAGTGC
>NZ_JAHHPR010000587.1:0-7041 GCF_024606255.1 Endozoicomonas sp. SESOKO3 | reverse complement strand
GGGACATCTTCTTATTTTCGACCGAAATATCGGTTTCTACCTATTAACGCACTACTGTACAGGCTGATGACCTCATTAAAAAGTCAATTCGACCAGGTTTTTGAAAGAATTTATAAGGCCGAACAAGCCAGCGTTCGGGAAGGCCAGGTGAAACTTCTGGCAGTCAGTAAAACCAAGCCCGCCGAGATGATTGCTGAAGCCTGGCAGCTGGGCCAGCGGGATTTTGGCGAAAACTATTTGCAGGAGGCTGTGGATAAAATCACCCAACTCTGTGACCTGGAAGGCTTGGTCTGGCACTTTATCGGGCCCATCCAGTCGAATAAAACCCGCGATATTGCCTCTCACTTCCAGTGGGTACACAGTGTCGATCGTTTTAAAATTGCCCAACGACTGAATGATCAACGCCCGGAAGAACTGCCACCCCTGAATATCTGTCTTCAGGTCAATGTCAGCGAAGAAGAAAGCAAATCCGGAGCCACTCTGGCAGAACTTCCTGAACTGGCAGCGGCCATATCTCAATTACCGAGACTACGGTTGCGTGGGCTAATGGCAATACCCGCACCGGAAGCCGATGAAAGTAAACAGCGGGCTCCCTTCAAAAGGCTGGCTGATGCCCTTGAATCTCTTAACCGTGGGCACCATCTAACTATGGACACATTATCCATGGGAATGACCGGAGACCTGGAGGCTGCCATTGCTGAAGGGGCTACCATGGTTCGCATTGGTACAGCTCTGTTCGGGGCCAGGCGTCATAACCACCAAGGAATTAAGAATGACCAATAAGACCATTGCATTCATCGGTGCTGGCAATATGGCCACCAGCATCATGGGTGGATTGATTGAGCACGGTTGGCCCAAAGACAGAATATTCGCTTCTTGTCGTACGGAAGCAAGTGCCAAAAAGCGTTCTGAAGAACTCGGCATTCACACGTCTACCCGCAGCCTGGAAGCAGCAGCAAAAGCGGACATTGTGGTGCTTGCCGTTAAACCCCAGATGATGAAAGCGGTTCTGACTGAACTGTCACCGGTACTTCAGAAACAAAAACCTTTCATTATTTCCGTCGCCGCCGGTATTCGTCTTGACAGTCTGGATGTCTGGAGTGGTGGAGGGCTGCCGATTGTCCGCAGTATGCCTAATACACCATCACTCTTGCATTGTGGCGCCACAGGCCTGTTCCCCAATAGTCGGGTGACGGATGAACTGAAAGCCATTGCCAATGAGATTTTTTCACCGATTGGCATTCTTCACTGGCTGGAGAGAGAAGAACAGGTCGATACCATTACCGCCTTGTCAGGCTCAGGTCCCGCTTACTTTTTCCTGCTGATGGAAGCGATGGCAGAAGCCGGGGTCAGGCTGGGGCTGGATCATGAAACCGCTGAACGCTTTTCATTGCAAACCGCTCTGGGAGCTGCAAACATGGCTATTCAGAGTGATATTGATGCTGCCGAGCTTCGCAGAAGAGTCACCTCTCCTGGCGGCACCACTGAACGGGCTTTAAAAACCTTCCGCGAGGAAGGCTTCGAAGCCGTGGTTTACAAAGCGGTTAAGTCTGCAAAAGAAAGGGGTGCAGAACTGGCAGAACATTTGGCTGACTAGTAGACGTTAACTGCTATTTCCCGCACCCGGAAGTTTCATAGTAAACTGGTCAGGACGTAGGGCACAGCCTCATAAGCCATCTCGCTTCCCCGGCTTGCTGAATTTTATTTAACGCTCATGGCTGTTTTATTTAACATTCATGGCTGCTTAAACACGAAGGATTTTTATGTCGGCATTCTCCTCCAGCCTCGTCTTTCTGATACAGACCCTGGGAGGTCTGTACATCATGGCTGTACTGCTGCGCTTTCTGCTGCAACTGGTTAAAGCAGACTTTTATAACCCCATCTCCCAAGCCATTGTCAAAGTCACTTCCCCACTACTGAATCCTCTCAGGAAAGTGATTCCGGGAATGGGAGGCCTTGATCTGGCTTCCCTGATCCTTGCCCTGATCTTGCAGATACTCCTGGTTTACGTACTCTTTATGGTTCAGGGTTTGGCTGCTGAGGCGATTCCTTTTCCCCAGATCCTGATTATCAGCCTCAAAGAGCTGGCGGGTGAAATCTTGAACATTTATATGTTCAGCCTGATCATCATCGCCATTGCCAGCTGGGTAGCGCCCGGCAGTTACAACCCGGGCCTGATGCTGCTGCATCAACTGACCGAGCCTCTGAGCAGCAGGATCAGACGAGTGATTCCCCCTTTGGGAGGTCTGGACTTTTCCCTGATGGTACTGGTTTTGATCATCATTACCCTAAAGAACTTCATTGCTGCTTTGTAATACGGTTTGAGCCCCCCAAACCTCCGCCTTTTTGCCGACATCGCAAAACGCTCGCAATCCATTCTCATGCTTTCAGGCTCTGCGGGTCTTCTGGCCCTGTGGGGCCGAGATGAGAACAAAACTTTTGCGACGACCTCTGGAGCCCCGGAACGAGTCACAGGCTTGTTGAACGCTGTGGACTATTCCATATCGACATCGTCATCCTGCCCTGTTCCGCGGGTGTCGTTGGAATCTTCCGGGGTGCCCGCAAGCTCCGTTGATGGATTATGAGCGTCGCTTATTGGCCGAAGTCGCCGAAATGGTAATGACTCGGCTGATAGGGTGTTAAGAAACGAAGATCCACGGCCAAAGCCGCAAGACATGGGGTCGAAACCAGCCACAAGATGGGAGATTGCTCCTGAGGCTTGCGATTGAGATGGCTGGCTTTGTGGTTGGTTTTGTCGCCAGTTTTGTCCTTCGCCATTTGCACCTGATGGAATGACACTCACCGGAGATCCACCGGCTTGGGGCTGAAAGGTTTGTGTTCCTGTCATGCCGTGATGAGTCAGGCCCGCCGAACTTCCTTCGAAGCTCAGCGACCCTTCAACTGATTCACTACCGCCGGATTGTCGGAGTCTGCAAAAGCCATTGCAGGAATCGAAGAAACAATTAAAACTCATAGTATGGTTCCCAAGCTCCCTTAGATCACCATTAGCGTCGCTTACCATAACGCCGTATGGCCGAAATCGCTCAAATGGGAACCTGTCGGCTTCTGAACGTGACATGACGGTACGAACCCAAGGTTCACTGCAAGTCGAGGGGTCGAAACCAGCCACAAGATGGCCAATTGATGCTGAGTTTTGTCGATCGCGAAATGCAATTGATGGAATGACAATAAGCATAGAACTACCGACTCCTAGCTGATAGGTTCGCGTTCCTGTCATGCCACGATTAGTGTGGCCCGTCGAACTTCTTTCGGAACTCCGCGACCCTGCAACTGATTCACTGCTACCGAATTGTCGGAGTCTGCAAAAGCCATGGCAAGAATCGACGTAACAATTGAAACTCATAGTATGCCGGGGTTGCTCAGGGCCCTGGTTGCCACCGCCGCCAGAGCCGGAAGACATGAAGCTGGAGAAAGCAGCCATGAGATGAGGCATTGTTCCTGAGGCTTGCGATTGAGATGGTTGGCTTTGTGGTTGGTTTTGTTGCCCGTTTTGTCCTTCGCCATTTTCGGGTTTTTTTCTGGTGGTGATCAAAACCGGGTGATTCTCCTGCATCAACATAGATGCTGCCTCCAGTTGATCCATCGTGTTAAACAGGGGTGAATGAGCGTTCCAATAGCTTTTCAAAAGCAGGCCAACAGCGGCAAACGCTTCTACAGGTAACCATGAATAAGCTTTGGCCCCGAGAGAGTTGTCGCTGGTGGTCAGAACCAGTTTGTAAGCAAGCAGCAGATGAGTGGCGTAAATCAATTCCCACGAGATCGATTCAATGAGGGACGTTGTTTCACCGTAACGACCATGCCGGTATGGTTTGTCTTCAGGCGGAAAAATTGAACCTGCGTCATTATTTGTGTCGACACAGCATGACGGATTATACGACACTGCATTAAGATCACGCTTTATAGAAAAGCTACCTTTTGGAGCGCCTCCGTCCTGTTCAAACTCGACAACAAAATCTCTTGATAAAAGTTCAGCCTGACCGACGACAGGCAACACGAGCAAGAGCAACAGTAGCGCCGCCGATAATGAGTTTCTCATTATTTTTTCATTACCCTACTTTGCAGTTTTTAAGGAAGGAGAGTAGACCAAGAAGGTAATGAATCAAGAAAAAAAGTATCCTTACTATGTCAAAAACCAAGCTTTTACCGGGCAAGAACTCGCTGCGAAGAAGCTGACAGAGTCTGACCAATGCAAAAGTTCAGTTTGATCCATACCGAGAGATTACGAGGCTTTAAACGAAAATACCCAATATACTCAAAGCAATGAGAAACACCTGTCTACAAAAATTCTATAGGCCCGATGTATCTGATTCTGAGTGTAAACTCATTGCGCAGCCGCTCCGGAACATTTTCCCGCAGGAAGCCCTCCACCTCAGCCTGTATCTGCCGCTTTTCTTCCTGGGTGCAATCGAAATCAGCGGTTACTTCAAACTGAAGTTGGCCTCTGGTCTTGCCCGACGTTCCCAGCCCGCACACACGTTCATTCATCGAAAGCAGAGGAGGAACGATGCCCATTAATTCTATCTTCATGCCTCTTATAATGCTCTTTTCAGAGTCGGATTGATCAACAACACTGGAGGATGTGCTTTGCCCGGCTGTTGCTCCTGCGTGATCTGTCGTACTTTTTTCGGAATTTAGCGCTCCTTCAACAGACGCTTTGTCATCGGATGATGATCCGAGCCTACAAACGCCATGACAGGAATCGACGTAACAATTTAAACCCAGAGTATGTTGGCGTTGATCAGGGCCTTCGCTATTGCCACCAGAGCCAGACGACAGAGGAGAAGTGACAGAGCCTGTACAACAGTTGGTTGTGGTTGTGGTTGCTCCTGAGGCTTGCTGACTGGATGATGCTGATGGCGGGGTTTGTTGTTGACCACTTCCGGGTAGCATCATAGTGGTGATCGCAAACGGATCACCTTGGTATGAATGCAGTTGATCCATCGGGTTGAACAGTGGCGAACCAGCGCCCCAATAGCTTCCTAAAAGCCAGCCAACAGCTAAAAACGCTTCTAAAGGTATCGATGAATAGGATTTGGCGCTCAGAGCTGCGTCATGGGTACTCATAATCAGTTCGTAAGCAACCAGCGTACTAGTGGCATAAATCAATTGCCACGATATGGACTCAAAAAAAGACGTTTTATTCCTGCAACCGTCGACTCTGTGCGGTTTGCCATCATATGGCAAAACTGCTTCTGTATAGTCGTTTGTGTTGGCAAGGTACGACGCACTGTTTAACAATGTGTGATGGTCTGGCTTTATAGAAAAGCTCTTTTTTGGAGAGCTTCCACCCTGAAGCTCGACAAGAAAACGTCTTGTCAGTGATTCAGCCTGACAGATGGCAGACGGAGAGAATAGCAACAACAGCAGTGTCGCTGAGAAAAAGTTTTTCATAACTCAATCATTACATCCACTTTTGCAGTTTCTAAGGGCAAAAGATAGACCAAGAAAGTAATGGATCAATAGAATATGCATCCTTTTCTGTCAAAAGCGCAATCACTCCTTACCCTCTGAAGGCATCATCGTTCACATCAACACACTTGAGTTTTCAACGCCTTCTATATCTTCTATCACGCCATCTGTTAGGCGATCTGCCATGGCATCTTATGTGTCTCGAAAGCTCGTGAACATTATAAAAGATCCTCCCGCATAATCGTGGATCGTTATCCGACGACCCGACCATTATTACGTCACAGAATTGTGGCCCAGTGTGGTGTGTTCTGGTGTGACGCAACATCATTTCGGCATTCCTGCGAACCACTCCGCATGGCCGCCGCTCGCCATCCATCGTGGTCAGCATCTCGTCACAGACCAGAGGTGTATGCGCTGCCTCAGCATTCATTGAGCGTAATGCTGAAAGAAATAGTCTGGGCTCTTCCCGGTGAACTTGCGTGGGAAGATCATTTCGGATCGGAAACCGAAAAATATCTTCAACTGAAAAGGGAGGAACTGAGCTTCGTCCGGGTGTTGATCCTGTGTCGTCTGCTGAACTTTCTTCGGAATTCAACGGCCCTTCAACTAGTTCACTGTTATCCAATGATGGTCGGAGTATACAAACGCCACTACAGAAACCGACGTGACAATTTATGCCGAAAGTATGCAGGCGTTTTTCAGGGTCTTCCTGACCGCCGCCAGAGCCAGAAGGCAGGGGGCAGGTATTGGAGCCTGTAAGATGAGTGCTTGTGGTTGCTCCCGAGGCTTGCTGACCGGATGACGCTGACGGCTGGCTTTGTTGTTGCCCATTTTGGTTTTGTCCGGGAAGCGTCATAGTGGTGATCGCAAACGGGTCATCCTGAATTGCCTCCAGTCGCTCTATCGAGTTAAACAGCGGTGAATCGGGATTCCAATAGCCTTTCAAAAGCCAGCCGACAGCGACAAACACTTCTGAAGTTAGCCATGAATAAGGTTTGAAGCCAGAGACTGCATTGGTAGTCAGAACCAGTTCGTAAGCAACCAGCAGATTCGTGGCGCAAAGCCATTGCCACGAAATGGACTCAATAAGGGGCGTTTTTAACCCATAACCGCTTCCGGGTGGTTTAACATCTGGCAGTAAACCGCACCCTGCGTAGCCGTTTGTGTCAGCAATATCTGAAAAGAACTGGTCTGGAGAACCTGTATCCTGATCCTGTTTAATCTCGACCACAAAACGCCTTGTCGACGTTTGGGCCTGGCAAATGACTGAAAACGAGAGCAGCAACAGCAGTGCCGCAGATTGTGTTTTCTTCATTTTTACCTCGATAGATTTTTTTTGTAGAGATGAACCCGGGAGCCTGACCGAAAAGGCGGCTGCTAAGGTGTTGATATGTATTAGTCCGTCAGTTCCTCAGGTAATCACACTTATTCACTTTATCTGCTGGAGCACTGAGTTTATCGTCCTCGTCCAGATCAGCAGGCTTGCGTTTTCGATGTCTGCGTTTGTGATTCGACAGGGCTTGAGCATCCTTGCAGACTCTCCCGCATGGTCGCCACTGACCATCCGCCCCGACCTTGATCTCGACACAGGTTTGTATCCCGCTGTGGTAT
>NZ_JAHHPR010000586.1:0-1934 GCF_024606255.1 Endozoicomonas sp. SESOKO3 | reverse complement strand
GATCCACTCCAGACGGTTTCACCACTGGCCGGATTCAGAGAATGGAATGTCTGACCTTCACCCTGAAGCCATTGTCCCTTAATAAATAGAGAACCTTTCATAATGTCACTCCTAATGTATTAGTGTTCAGGGCTGTTTATTGATAATTGTTCCGTTGTGGATTAAAGAGTGGCACGACTCTGAGTTCGTCTCCGTCTCGCACCTTCAAGGCTTCAGCCTGTTTCTGACTGATGTTGACGGATTCCAGTCCTTCAAACGACAGTTGTCCTGCCATGCAACGAAAGTTGCGGAAATGGCTGTTGGCCATTAGCCAGACCGTTTCATCCGTATCCACAAAGTCATGAACCCTGACCCGGTAGCGGCGGGAATCCCTGATTGCCCGGATATCTCTAAGCCGGGTTTCCAGCACCGGACCGCCATCAAAAATGTCGATATAGCCGGTGTATCGGAACCCTTCGCTCTCCAGTAGTTTTCTTGCGGGCACAGTATCCTGATGAGTCTGACCGATGACACTTTGGGCTTTTGCGGGTAACAGGTTGCTGTAGATGGGGTTGCGTGGCATCAACTCGGCGATAAAAGACTTACCCCGGGAGACCTGCTGGTCAGCTTCGACAAAGTCCACGGCAAAGAAATGTCTGCCCAAAGCTTCCCAGAAGGGAGATTCGCCATCTTCATCAGAGAAGCCACGAAGCTCGGCAATGATGTTATCGTCAAAGCGAGGCTCATGAGCAGCCATGAAAAGAAAACGACACTTGGACAACAGGTGTCCATTGCTGGATTTACGGTATTCCGGTGTCAGGAACAGAGTGCAGAGTTCTGAATGACCGGTGTAATCACTGCAAAGCGTCAGGGTCTTGATGCGGGTATAGACATCCAGTTCTCTGGAGGCATGTACCTGAGTGTTCACCTTGTAGTTGTACCAGGGGTCTTTCAGGCCTAGTGCGGACTCAATGCCGCAGACACCAACTACTTTTTCCGTTTTCGTGTCTTCCATGACGAACAGGTAGTAAGCTTCTTCCAGAGGCTTTTCAGCCCTGAAGGAGTTGACTGCCCAGTCGAGTTTTTTTTGCACCATGTCGGGATCAGGTTGCAGGGAAGAGAAACCCACGCCGGTCATCCGGGCAATCTGCCAGAGTGCGTCGTGGTCCTGTTCGGTAATGGGTCTGATTAACATCATAAGAAAATGTCAGGCCTCAGTGGTCGTTTTTTATGATTATCGTGATAGAAAAGAGCAGCTTGTGAAAAAACTGTTCTGTCACTTTTGCCTTCCTCAATGACTGAACAAAGTCAGATCATTGGGTTGACCTGGTATCGGTACTTTCAAAAATCTTGTCAGCAGAAACCGCTACGAACCCCTGGTAGAGCTTACCATTGGGCAGTGAGTAGCGCTTGGCAAACTCATAGAAACAGCCGGGGATCGCCCGGTCACCATCGGAGAAGCTGACGCTGACTTTGCCGGCCATGGTGGATGACTGTTCCAGAAGGACTTCGGGAGAACCTTTCACCAGACCTCCGCTTTCATTCAGTATGAAACCATTATCCTGCAGCATACGGTTCAGGACATGGATGTCATCATGAGATTGCAGGTGATTGATGGAGACAGTGAAGTGGTTGGGGCGGTAACCGAGGGCTGCCACCCAGGCAGCGTACTCACTTTCCTGTAATAGCAGGTCATAGTCTTGCAGGCTGACTGTCCAGGGACGCCCTGAAAAGCAGAAGTTATCCAGAAGAACAGATCCTTCAGTCACCTGGTCGACGAGGCTGTGGATAATTTTCTGAGCTTTACCTGATAGTGCCTCAACCAGCAGCTCACTAATAAATACTTTAGGCAGAGTGTCGTCTGGATGCTGGAAATGTTTAGCCACCAGTTTTCTGCCTGGAAATGCATAGTCGCCGCCGACAACATAGCCTGCATCGAGAAAGGGGCGGGCTAC
>NZ_JAHHPR010000585.1:0-1101 GCF_024606255.1 Endozoicomonas sp. SESOKO3 | reverse complement strand
CAATTATTGAGAGTCATGAATCAAAAGAGGCGACATCTATCCTGACACAGCGGGGTATCAAGGTAAATGATTATGCCTATCAGTAAAGCTGATGAAATATATATGAGGCATATTTAGAAATACATCGATAGTCATACTGTCGGCATGTTCGGTTTTCTTTATTAAAATAATGTTTTTATGATGTTTAATTGATTGTTAGATTTTTAGATAAATCTATTTGTGATGGCGATATACATGTAATTTATCGTAATTTTATTTATCTTAATTACATTAGTAGTGATAAAGCAACATGTATTTAGTTGTGGTAAATCAGCTTACAGGGTCGCATTAAAGAGTGTGTTACCTAACGTTAAGTCAATTTTAAATATTTATTTTGGTGAAATATTTTGAATAAAAAGGTGGCATTAATTACGGGTGTAACTGGTCAAGATGGATCTTACCTAGCAGAGTTATTATTGCGTAAAGGTTATGAGGTTCATGGCGTAAAGCGACGGGCATCTTCATTTAACACGGATAGAATTGATCATATATATGAGGATCCTCACATTGAGAATGCAAAATTTAAACTCCATTATGGTGATTTGAGTGATAGCTCAAATTTAACGCGTATTCTTAGTGAAGTGCTGCCTGATGAAGTATACAATTTGGCCGCACAGTCACATGTGGCAGTTTCATTTGAAGCTCCTGAGTATACCGCTGATGTAGATGCTTTAGGTACCCTAAGACTCCTTGAGGCTATCCGCTTTCTTGGGCTTGAAAAAAAAACCCGCTTTTATCAAGCATCAACTTCAGAGCTTTACGGGTTGGTTCAAGAAATACCACAAAAAGAAACTACTCCTTTTTATCCCCGTTCACCATATGCAGTAGCTAAGCTTTATTCTTATTGGATAACTGTGAACTATCGTGAATCATATGAGATGTATGCTTGTAACGGTATACTTTTCAACCATGAATCACCTCGCAGAGGTGAAACTTTTGTAACACGTAAGATTACCCGTGGGCTGTGTAATATTGCACAAGGTCTAGAATGCTGTTTATTTCTTGGTAATATGGATGCCCTGCGGGACTGGGGCCATGCCCGTGATTATGTGGAAATGCAAT
>NZ_JAHHPR010000584.1:0-4328 GCF_024606255.1 Endozoicomonas sp. SESOKO3 | reverse complement strand
GTTCCGGGGCTTCGCCCCTCCACCCGACGCCGCCGTCGGCGGCGCGGCTGAACCAGGCGTTAGGGCTAAGCTCAAACAAATACTGTTAATGTAGTGAAAAATTATACACAAAATTTGTCGTGTACTAATTCTATTCAAAAGATATAATGTTAGAATCAATTGATTCCATATAGCGTAAGGTCGTGTATGGCAAATAAAAGAAAGTCTTTTAGCGAGAACACAAATATCGCATTGTTCAATCAGGTAAATGGTATTTGTCCATTATGTGATACGCCTTTGTTATATGAAAAAAATGGATCTAAATATAAAAAATATGAATTAGCACATATATATCCATTAAATCCTAAACCTGAAGAGACCATTGTTCTTAAGGGGGTAGAACAATTAAGTACAAACGTTGACGATGATGACAATTTAATCCCTCTTTGTAAAATATGTCATGGCAAATTCGATAAACCAAGAACACGAGATGAATATAATAATTTAGTAGCGATAAAGAAAGGTCTTATTGCAAAAACTAAGCAGCATGAAATATGGCATCAATATCAAATAGAGCAAGATATAAATAAGATTATTTCCTCACTCTACGATGAAAATATAAATTTAGACGTAGAAGAGATTGAATATGATCCAAAACAAGTAGATAGGAAAGCAGATAAAAGTTTAACCAACTTAACAAAGAGAAGAATCAAAAGTAATATTACAGAGTACTATCCATTTGTTAAAAATAAACTTTCATATGTAGAGCATGAAAATCCTGGAGCATCAGATATAATAAGTCTTCAGATTAAAGAGTTTTATTTAAAACAAAAACAGAAAGAAAGCAATCAGCAGATAATATACAAAAACATAGTTAGTTGGATTCAGAAGCAAACTAACTCACCATCAGAAGAAGCGATATCATTGCTTCATTTTTTGTTCAAAATTGTGAGATATTCTGATGTTACTACCAAATAAGTTTATTTCATTTGATGAGTCTGTTCTGAGCAAACTCTATATTATTATTTCAGCAATGGAGAATGATATTGCTGTCTCTGAGCTTTACTTGAAAGTAGAGAAAAAACTTAATGGAATTGATGAGTTTATATACGCAATTGATACTTTGTATGTTTTGAATTATCTAGATGTTGATTTTTCTACTAGGACTGTAAAATATGTTAACTGAAATAAAGTGTGAGCACTTCAGAGATAAAAGAATCGAATTTTCAGAAGGGCTTAATGTTGTTCTAGGGGATGAGAAAGCCACAAATTCTATAGGTAAATCAACACTCTTAATGGTCATAGATTTTATCTATGGTGGTTCTGATTTTTTGGAACACAACTATGATGTTGTCGAAGAGTTTGGACATCATGAGTATTTATTTTCATTTTTGTTTGATGATAGGTTTTATTTCAAAAGAGGAACGTACGCACCAGATCTGATATATGTGTGTGATGAAGAATATAATGAAGTAAAGCCTATTGAGAAGAAAGAATATACAGATTTTCTTCAGGAAAAATATGCCTCACCTAAGTCAATTTCCTTCAGATCTTGCGTTGCTGGATTTTCACGGGTTTGGGGCAAAGAGAATTTAAATCCTAGAAAACCATTACAATACTTTAGTGGGCAAAGTGCAGGTGAATCTATTAACAACATCATTAAGATTTATGATCAGTTTGAAAGCATCTCTGAAATAAGTGCTCAACTTAGCCAAAAAACTGAAGAGAATCGTAGTCTTAATAAAGCGATAAAAAACAATATTGTCCCTAAAATATTAAAAAGTAAATACAACGAAAATAGTAAAGTAATTATAGAATCCCAAAGTGAAATACAAGATATAGAGAAAAACTTAGAAAAGTTTGCTCTTAGCGTTAGTGAAATTATTAGCAAGGAAACTTTAGAAGCTAAAGAGCAAAAAGACAGTTTGATAGCCACAAAATACAAAATCAAATCTCAATTGAATAGACTTAAGAAAAATAAAGAGAGTAGCCATTATTTAAAAAGTCGAAATTTAAAAAAGCTAGAAGATTTTTTCCCTGAGGTAAACACTACCAAGCTATTAAATATTGAGGACTTCCATAACGGACTAAGAAAAATTTTAACGGAAGAGATCAACGAAAAAGAGTCTGAGCTAGAAAAACAGCTAAGTACTATAGAGAAGGAGATAGTGCTAATAGACCAACAAATAAGTGAACTTTCCAATAATATCAAAAAACCGAATGCTATTATCACTAGGGTTCGTAAAATATCAGACAGACTAAAAGAGGCTCAGTTAGAAAATTCGCAGTACGAAAAAAATACTAAAATCAAAGACGACTTGAGGACAATAAAATCTGACCTTAATGTCGAAAGAGAAAGAATTACATCATTCATTTCAAATATTGTAAATGATAAAATCAGAAAAATTATTACTTTGATTTATAGCGAGCATAGAAAAAGCCCTAATCTCAGCTTTTCATCTTCAAACTATAACTACGAAATTTATGAAGATACAGGAACCGGAAAGGCATTTTCAAACTTACTGGTTTTTGATTTAGCCCTTTTCCAAACATCAAAACTGCCTTTTTTGATTCATGATTCATTGCTTTTCAAAAACATTGAGAATAACGCTGTGGCCAATATTATTGGCATATATGCTTCTGAAAATAAGCAGTCATTTATTGCTATTGATGAAATAAGTAAATATGGAAAAGAAGCATCTGATAAGCTAATTAAAAATAAAGCTATTCAACTTAACGATCAGCATGTTCTTTACACTAAGGATTGGAGAGATTGACTTAAACTTCCCGCCCTAACAAAAATTTCCAGCGGACTGCGCCTGCGGCGCAGCCGCTGAAATTGGCGTTAGGCATCTCATACATCAGCAATTAAGTGATGAATAAAATTAAGGCAAATAATCATTATGTACCACAGCTCTACTTAAAGAGGTGGGTGGATAGTGAAAACGAAGTATGTATATACAAAACTTTAGTTTCACATGAAAATGAGAATTTATGGAGGAAACAATCAACAGCTGCTATTGGCTATCAAAGACATCTTTATACACAAATGATTGCAGGAAAAGAATCAGATGATCTTGAAAATTGGCTCGATAAAAACTATGAGTCTCCAGCTCAAGAAGCTATATCCAAGGCTGTAAATGATGAAAAGCTATCTAAACATGATTGGTATTTACTTATCCGCTTTTTAGCATGTCAAGATGTTAGAACACCAGCAAGATTATTAGAACACCTATCTAGGCAAAATCGTACACAAGAAAAAATTTTGCAAGATAGTCTTGAACGACTAAAAGAAGAAATTGAAAATAATTCAATATCGCCATCTGATACTGTGGAGCCTTCAAACGAACTTGATAAATTATTTCCGCTCAAGATAAGAACTGAAAGAGATCCAAACGATAAAGAAATGGCTCGAATAAAAGTTGAAAGTTATACTGGGCGAGCCACATGGATTCATTCATTAAAGCATTTGTTGAAATATTCAGAAAAGGTTCTTCATCAGCACAAATGGTCAATTATCAAGCCTGCAAGAGGGTGTTCGTGGCCTACAAGTGATAATCCAGTAATAAAACTGAACTTTAGAGATGAGAACAACTACGATTTTGGTGGTGGTTGGGGAAGGGAAAAAGGTAATATCTTTTTTCCGATAAGTCCACAGCATGCAATGTTTGTTCAAATAGGCGATAAGCCTATTTTAAAAGGCACCAGGTTAAGTAAGGATTTAACGAAGCAAGTTAAAAAAATGATAGTGGAGCATGCCCATAGATTCGTATACTCAAATAGTTTCGACAATGAAATTTCTGCCCTGCGACCCAGAATAGTAGACGCTAATGCGGTAAAAAAAGAAAAATATCAAATTAAAGATTGGCATGAGCAAAATAGTCAATTTGAGACTGAGTTCTTTTAAAGACCGATGCCTAACAAAAATTTCCAGTTCGTTCCGGGGCTTCGCCCCTCCACCCGACGCGCCTGTCGGCGCGCGGCTGAAATTGGCGTTAGGTGGCTTGATCCAGTTCTATATGCAACTCTTCCAGTAAGTCCTGTACTGCATCAGCACCGATCTCTCTGACTTGCCACGCGATCAATTTTTCCAGAACACTTTTGACTCTTTCGATCTCTTGATCTTTGGTTTTTAGTTGTGAATGAAATTCTTCCAGTACAGCTTTGTTGTGTTTTTCGACAACGTGTTTTATTAGATCAACACAATCGGCTGATAATTTTGCTGCTTCTTTTTCCATCTTTTAATGTCCTGTATCGTGCAAATCGCCGTATAACAACAGCGTCAAGGGGACTTCCCCGCTGTGTCAGGATAGATGTCGCCTCTTTTGATTCATGACTCTCAATAATTG
>NZ_JAHHPR010000583.1:0-1390 GCF_024606255.1 Endozoicomonas sp. SESOKO3 | reverse complement strand
AGCTCGCTATTCTCCTCAGAAGCAGAAATTTTTATCCTCAATTTCTTGCAATCCTCGCTACGGACGCTTAAGTCCGACAGGCTGCTAGTGATGCGATTGTAGTGGTGACACCGGAGTGGAATGGTATGGTTCCTTCAGGTCTGAAAAACTTTTTCCTGATCTTCGGGGCAGAGCAATTAGGGCATAAGCCAGGTTTGATTACAGCGGTGTCTTCCGGGCAGGGCGGTTCTTACCCTGTTGTGGAGCTGCGTTCAAGCAGTTATAAGAATTGCCGTCTGTGCTACATTCCTGATCACCTTATTGTGCGGAATGTCACTTCTGTCATGACGGGTGAAGATGCAGAGGCTGATCAACATATGCAAAAGCGTATGGATTACAGCCTGGTCGTCCTGAAAGAGTATGCACTTGGATTAAAAACTGTGCGTGAAAGCGGTGTTATTGATCACCAGACTTTCCGAAACGGCATGTAAGTTTCATTCAGAGAGTGCTCGTGGCGCTCTCCCTCTCTTCGATTTTATTTCTGTTACCTGAAAATAAGCACATGACTGGCGGAGAAATGATCCACCCCTCTCACATTATTAAACTCAAAAATGGTGGCTTGGTTGCTTAATCACGACGAAAGGTGCTCCCCGTATGAAAGAAGACAGATTCTCCGAATATGAAATGCTGAGTCGCATTGAGGCCAGTGAAACAAGGTATGGGTATTTCGGAAGAGAGAGGAAAGTGCAAGGCTTTCCTCTGGTGCTATTTTTACTTAGCTTGTTGAATGGATAGGTTTTGACAAGGGGTGAGAAAAGCTGGCACAAGCGGACAAGACCTGTTGAATATGGCTGCGCCAGCATAGTTGTTTGGGCTACTGAATGTATTCGAAGACTTTGACTATTTTCTGAACGCCACCAGTGTTCCTGGTAATGTCCACTGCAGCCTGTGCTTGTCTGGGTGTTGTCAGCCCCATCAGGTAGACAGTACCTTTTTCTGTATTGATCTTGATGCGGTCTGCAGAAACGTCTTCGCTCTTGATCAGATTGGTCTTCACCTTCGTCGTTAGCCAGGAGTCGTTACTCTGTTCGAGCAGGCTGGCGTTAATGCCTAAAGTAAGTTCGTTGTAGACCTTGTCAACTTCGCTGACATTTTTGGCAGTCTCTTCTGCCAGGTGTTTAAGCTCGTTGCTGGGCACCTGTCCGATTAAAAGCACGGTGCCATTAAAGCTGACGACTTTAATGCGACTGTTTTTAAAGCGCTCGTCGGCTTTCTTAATGTTGACGGCTGCAATGGTTTCAATGGTTTGGTCGTCTATCAAATTGCCCCATGATCGCTCTGTGGGGTCCATACGGATGGGGTCTTCATTGACGCTGCTTAAAATGGTCGAACAACCCCCCAGCAGTATGAC
>NZ_JAHHPR010000582.1:0-3953 GCF_024606255.1 Endozoicomonas sp. SESOKO3 | reverse complement strand
GCAGCTCCTCACTGGTGAGCTTGCGGATATCCATCACCAGGGTGAGTGGCTGTGGACCTTCAAAGAGCTTGCCTGAACGCAGAGAGTGGCGACCATCGTCGGCAATGCTTAACCGGGTCACCAGATTAGCCTGTGAGAGGTCGTCAGGGTGGGAAATAAGGGTGAAATCCCGATGTTCATCATCAGTATGGGCCACTAAGAGCTGTCGAACCTGATCATCACTGGCAACAAAACGAAAATCGAAGGCATGAGGAGGCTTATCGAGCGAGGACTTTGCTGGGGATACAGCTCTCGCTTTGTCAGAAAACGTCACCGCAGGTAACGATGTCTTTAGTTTGCACGTTACATCAGGGCAGATTTCTACACCCTTTTCATTTGGCGGGGAGTCCGGCTTCACGCTCCCGGTCGGCACGCCACTCTCGAGAACGGGTTTGTTTGTTTTCTCATCAATACGACCATCCATAGCCAATACCTCCACGCAGTCATTTGCAGGACCAGGTTAAAACTGTTTGGTGGTTTGACCTTGAAATTGGATGGAAGTTCCCTACAGAGCTGACACCCCCCAGAAGTAAGTGGCTTTCCGCTCATTCGGGTAATCAGGAAAAAAATCTGCCTGGTTTTACATCAATGAGTCGTAAATCGAATTCAAATTTACACTGTTCAAAAACTCTTCGGCAATTTTTGTCAGCTCATCGGATCTGAGCACCAGAGCGTTACCGGCGTTGAGTGCCTGCCGTAAGTGAGTATCCCTGAGAGATTTCGCAAATGGGTCAGAGCTATCAATTTTATACATCATGGCATACAGCTCTTCTGGTGAGGATGGCTCATGAGCGCCATAGATGTCCAGATAGTCCTTTGGTGTGATGTGATCAATCATAGTAGCTTTGGCCCAGCAATACGTTAAGCCACCGGCTTTTGAGTGCGTCATTTCATACAGGTAATAACTGAAGGCTTGCTGAATCGCTTGCCGGTATTTGTACCTTAAACCATTCCAAAGCCTATAATCCTCAACTGCTAACCCATAGGGATTGAGTTTGATTTTTTCCGTTATCTGCTTCAAGTCCGGGCTGCTCTCAACTTTTCGATGAAACAGGACTCTGACTTTTTCCGCAATCACGGTCTTTCCCCAGGAAGGTTCCCCGAGGATAATCACTGGACGGTGGTTCGCCTTGCCAGAGCTCAACTTTGCAAACGCGGGGTGGTGCACCAGCATTCGTTCTATATTCGGAACTCCCTCGGGGTCGTCCGTCCAGGCGATCTGTAAAGACGACTGAATAATTTTATACGTAAGGAATGACGAAAACCCATCATGACAATGAGTCACGAACCAGGCTTCACCGTTTCTACTTTGGAAGCTTTTGTAAACCAACCGCCATGTCTGGCTATTTTTTTCTCTGGAAAATAACTTCCGGTACCATATTTTCAGAGCATGGGCGGCTTCAAACTTCACTTCATCGACGGCTTCCAGACGTACCAAAGTCTCATGGTGTATATCAGCAAGCCCTGTATAGAAGTCGTTGATTGGCGGTTGGTCCAGCCAACCCGATTTCAGGGTTTTACGGACAAATTGAATAACCGAAGGTCTGGTTAAGTCAATGTGCTTCAGTATGTCCAGAATTAAATGAAACCATTGCAGAGGGTTTGCTCCGCCCTGAACAATCATTTTTGAATGGAGTGACTTGAGTTGTTCTGTGACCTGATCTTCATCGCTGTTGGACAAGATTTCTTTTATTGCCTCCGACATTGGTTTACTCAAATTGTCTTCGTTGTAAGCCAAAAAAACGCTCCATATTACCCCGTAACCACTCGGTGTTTCTGTCTCCAGTGACTCCAGCATTGAGACGCCCATGACAAAACCGGTTAAGTTTTTTTCCTTCCAAAGGTTACGGACTATTTCGAAAATACTTAGATGGGTTTTTGGTAATGCACTCTTTGTCGCTAAAGCGTTGTTCAGTTCCATCAGGCTCATGCCACAAGCTTTAGCCAGAGTTTGCTGTTGTGTTAAATCAGCGCCTTTAAGGAATTCCTTCAGGAGACCCAGAGTCTTCTTTAACTCAGTGCTGGAAACAGTTCCTTTCGTATTCGGCTGGAAGGCAGGTGTGATTGTTGTTACCTGTGCGGGTCCCCCGTCCAAATCGACCGATTTCCAGGTTTGGCCTCCATCCTCGGAATACTCAGCAAAGCAGTGGATAAAGTTATCGATTAGCCGACATGGAATCCCGAAATAACGACAAAAAGCAATAAAAACAGTCACACGATGATGGCAGCTACCCTGTCGTTTTGTTACGAGGAATTCAAAAAAATTCTCATGACTCTCTGGTTGAATCTCACCGGAAAACTGTGTGCAATAGTCCGTGATCGCCCGAATGAGTTGTGTCTTGTCTTTGGCGTTTTTTATTGCCTGCAATGGCGCCTGTACTTCGGGTAGTTGTCGGCCAATGGTCTTAAACAGTTTGTTCAGTACGTTTTTCATGCCTTCTGAACAGTGGGTGTCAAACCATGTTGATCGTTCTTGCAGGGCTTCTTTAGTAAATGTTTTTTTACTCGCTACTCTGGATTGCACGACATAAGTCACTTGGATACTCTGGTTAGCTTTGGCCTCAGGGACAGACAGTGTGTGAAGCCCGGTATATCGATCCCGGACCAGGGTAAATGCCATATCAGGTTCTATACGCAGGGCCACGATATGGTCGTCAGGGTTCAGGCTGGGCAAGGCATATTGGCCGTTTTTTGATGAACAGCTAAAAGTCGCCAGCGCTTGATCGCTGGTTAATAGCACTGGTTGGTCCTGCCCTGGTAACCGTTCCGGTATGAGGGTTTCAACTCCATCAATGTCTTTATCATTGAGATCGATCTCTTTGACATCGCCTTTGGCAGTCACATAAATATCCCGTGCCAAGTGGCGATACAGACGAGAAGAATGGTAGCAATCAAAAATTTTATAATCGTCAAGCTGTGACTTCTCCTGGTATTCATAGTTCGTTGTCCGGTTCAATGCCGGAGCCTGTTTCTCGTGGACTTCCGGATCGTATTGTTCAGCAGCGTTATCAGTGGCAATAGTTGACGCTCTGTTAACAGGGTTCGACTGACCAATTATCTGATACCAGAACGCGGGCCTTAGTGGAAGCGCCCCGGAGCTCCTTGCGCTTATCCGCTGATCAGCCTCCTGAAGGCAGGGCTGATAAGTCGATATTTTCAGCGTTTGCTCCTGCTCTTTCGTCAGTGGAAACACGCTATTAACGTCCACGCCCGTCTGGCCAAACTCATGATCAAACCATCGTCGCTGCCAGTGTCCGTAGAGTGCCTTGGTGAGCATATCATCCGACTGATCCGGTTTCAGGGAAAGGCCGGATGCCTGCCATCTGGCCTGAGCTACCATCCTGATTATTTCCGTTCTGGCTTCTTCTTCAGTCAGACGAGTCTCGACACGAATTTCATGGCGTTTCTCATCAATACTGTTGAGATCACTGCGTCGTATCACCCACGGACGCTCAATGTCCGATACCATGTGGTTGAACCAATCCCAAAGTTGATAATCAAAAGCGCTGTTACTCGTGGCAAGTGCCGATGACTTTGGTAGTGCCCCCAGAGAGATCCCGGCGGCCATCAGATAAAGCCGGTAATGCTGATTGAGGCACTGATGAAGTCCGTCTTTGGTAAAATCGCCCCCTTGGACGATGGCCCGGGCCGCATTTTGTAGATCAAGACTGGTTGGCTGCAATGGTAAGTTTTGCCTTTGCAGGCAGGCCCTCAAACGACAATGTTGCTCAGTCAGCCATTCAGCCACGATTTTCCCGTGCCAGGTCTGTGGCAACACTTTCTCAGCAATGGCACGCAATTCTGCCGGGTTGTACTGCCGGATGGGTATATGTCGAAAACGCCCTTTCAGTGCCGGTGATAACGGTTTTCGCCCGCTATACTCCGGTGGGTTGATGGTGGCAAACAGGTGGAAT
>NZ_JAHHPR010000581.1:0-2300 GCF_024606255.1 Endozoicomonas sp. SESOKO3 | reverse complement strand
AGCGCGCCATCTTCAGAAAGCCCTATTTTTATAGGGCTTTTTGTCGTTTTGGGGGTGGCTTTTGTAATGCCTGTCTCGCCTTTTATTATTTTTTGGTCGTTTAATTTCCGCACTGGCAAAAACCGTAAAAATGCCCATTTTTGGCCATTTTGGTGCTTTTTTCTCTTTCTCTTCTCTTAAATTCGCACTTTTCAAAATTCTTGTGCGTACTTTGATTTTCCCTTTAAAAACAGTTGGTTATCAGTGGTTTTAGGTTGTTTGGACGGGTGTTGGGTTTGCACTTTATTAGCGATATGTGTGGGGGACGGTCGGCGAACTTTATGATTAAAAATCGAGGGGTAAAAAGGAGGGAGTACATCAATCCTCCGGTATACCCAATGCCTTCTTCTGCTCCGACCACAAGAGTGGAAAAGGCTTCATAAAATCAGCCAGTACCAAACCTCCCAGGCTGCGACCATCAATAATGGCTTCCTGAATCTCTGACGACAGAGTGGTCAGCCGGAGGATTTTCGAAGCATAGCTTTCGCTGTTGATTCCTTCCTTTTTAGCCAGCACTTTCAGGTGCTTCTCTTTTCCTGTTTCCAATGCCTTCAACCACCGATGCGCCCTGACCAGAGCATTTCTCAAAGCCGGATCGGCCTCTTCCAGTGCCGGACGACCATCTGGTGTGGTGACCTGGCTCTTGCCCTTGCGGTTGATGAACTTGATGGGGATATGCACCAGAATACAGTTCTCATCTTCGAGATAGGTGCGGGTCGCTTTGCCGGTTACTTTTATGGCCATGTCACTTCTCCTTGTAACTCATGGGTGATGGTGGGTATCCCTTCCTGGTGGAACCGAATCTCAATACCCTGCTGATGGACGTCTATTCGGTTGACCAGCAGTTTCATTAAACGGCGCTGTTCTTGGGGAAACAGAAGATTCCAGATATCCGACAGGTCGTTCAGGGCTTCCCTGACCTGATCTTCATTGAACGTTTCCTGATCCGTCAGCATCTGCCACGTGGTGAAAATAATCTCTGGCTGCTTCAGTAAATCCCGTAGATTTTCCACCACCAAAAACTCGATTTCCTTCGCGGGCAAGGTAGGCAGGGGTGAATGTTTGTGGCCGTGCCTCCGGGCCACGCTACTGACGTAGTAGCGGTGCAGTTTGCCCTTGCTGCGGGTGGCCGTGGGTATCAGGGCTTCCTGCTCCGGTCCGAACAGAAAACCCCGCAGAAACGAAGGACTGTGCCTGTGTCGGCTGTCTGTCTGGCGGCCCGAGCTGTTGCTCTGGAGAATGGTCTCTACCTTCGCCCAGACCTCAGGTTTGATAAGGGCTTTATGCTCACCCGGATACCATTCACCCTTGTGGCCGATCTCACCTTTATAGAGGCGGCTCTTAAGTAGTTTGTAGATGGCGGTGCGGGTGAACTTCTTGCTTCCGACCACTTGGCCACCTTTGCGTGGCAATCGCTTGGTTCGGAAGCCCATTTCATTAATCCGTTCGGCGGTTTCAACTTGTGAGCGGGTTTCAATAAAGATCTTGAAGATCTCCCGAATAATCACCGCCTCTCCTTCATTGGGGATAAGCTTGCGATCCACCACGTCATAGCCCAGCGGTGGCGTCCCACCCATCCATTTACCCTTCTTCTTGGAGAGCAGAAACTTGTCTCTGATGCGCTCCCCAGTGACTTCTCTTTCAAACTGGGCAAAGGACAATAGAATATTAAGCGTCAGTCGTCCCATGCTGCTGGTGGTATTAAACTGCTGGGTGACAGCGACGAAGGATACTTTATGCCTGTCGAACACCTCCACCAGCCGGGCAAAGTCAGCCAGCGACCTTGAGAGGCGATCCACTTTATAAACCACCACCACATCAATCTTTCCGGCTTCCACATCTTGCATCAGTCGCTGAAGTGCAGGCCGTTCCATATTGCCACCGGAAAAGCCGCCATCGTCGTACTCGTCTGGCACCAGAACCCATCCTTCCTGTTTCTGGGAGGTGATATAAGCTTCACCCGCTTCCCTTTGGGCGTGGAGTGAATTGAACTCCTGCTCCAGACCTTCTTCCGAAGATTTGCGGGTATAGACTGCACAGCGCTTGAGATCCTTAATCTTGCTTTTACTTCTGCCCATGGCTTTTTCCCCGCTCATGGCTGCTCCCCTTCAATCCAAAGAACACCGGCCCAGACCAGTGACTTCCAGTAATCAGCTTGGCGATACCAGAAAGGCTCCGGTATATCTGGCCCCGGTACTCGAAACCTTCCCTGGTGACAATCACCTCGTGGGTTTCACCTTCATACTCCTTAACAATCCGGG
>NZ_JAHHPR010000580.1:0-9259 GCF_024606255.1 Endozoicomonas sp. SESOKO3 | reverse complement strand
GGTTCCTGTTGGTCGTGGTCAGCGTGAGCTGATCATCGGTGACCGTCAGACGGGTAAGACCGCTCTGGCCATCGATGCGATCATCAACCAGAAAGGTACCGGTATAAAGTGTGTCTACGTAGCGATTGGCCAGAAGCAGTCTTCTATCGCCAACGTGGTACGCAAACTGGAAGAGCACGGTGCAATGGAACATACCATTGTAGTGGCTGCGGGTGCTTCCGATCCGGCATCCATGCAGTTTCTGGCTCCTTTTGCCGGTTGCTCAATGGGTGAATATTTCCGCGATCTGGGTGAAGATGCCCTGATTGTTTATGATGATCTGACCAAACAGGCTTGGGCCTATCGTCAAATCTCCCTGTTGCTGCGTCGTCCACCGGGTCGTGAAGCTTACCCGGGTGACGTATTTTATCTGCACTCCCGTCTGCTGGAGCGTGCTTCCCGTGTAAACGCAGAGCACGTTGAAAAGCTGACCGATGGTAAAGTGAAGGGCCAGACCGGTTCCCTGACGGCTCTGCCTATCATTGAGACTCAGGCAGGTGACGTATCGGCATTCGTACCGACCAACGTAATCTCTATCACCGACGGTCAGATCTTCCTGGAAACCGATCTGTTCAATGCGGGCATCCGTCCTGCGATGAATGCCGGTATTTCTGTATCCCGTGTGGGCGGTGCTGCTCAGACCAAGATCATCAAGAAACTGGGCGGTGGTATCCGTCTGGCTCTGGCTCAGTATCGAGAACTGCAGGCATTTGCTCAGTTTGCTTCTGACCTCGATGAAGCGACCCGTAAGCAGCTTGAGCACGGTCAGCGTGTTACTGAACTGATGAAGCAGAAACAGTATGCGCCAATGTCTGTTGCTGACATGGGTGTTGTCATCTATGCCGCTGAAAAAGGCTACCTGGAAGGCGTTGAGTTAAATAAGATCCTGGACTTTGAAGCTGCCCTGCTGAGCTTTGTAAACTCTGAATTCGGTGAGCTGATGGCTCGCATCAATGAATCTGGGGATTACAACGGTGAAATTGAAGAGGGTATCAAAGCGGCTATTGAGAAGTTCAAGGCCACCCAGTCCTGGTAACAGGCTCATGGCTGACGGCTGCCTTGGTAGCCGTTAAAGGTAGCTGAGGAAACACAATGGCAGGCGCAAAAGAGATCCGGACGCAGATATCGTCCATAAAAGGTACGCAGAAGATCACCAGCGCTATGGAAATGGTGGCGGCGAGTAAGATGCGAAAAGCTCAGGAGCGGAGAGAAACCAGCCGCCCTTACGCTGAACGTATCCGTCATGTCGTCGGGCATGTTGCTCATGCCAATGCCGAGTACAAGCACACCTTCATGACAGAACGTGAGGTGAAGCGTGTTGGTTTTATCATCATTTCCACAGATCGGGGCCTCTGTGGAGGTCTGAACATCAACCTGTTCAAGAAAACCATTGAGAGTATGTCTCAGTGGAAAGAACAGAGTGCTGAAATAGATCTTTGCCTGGTCGGCAGTAAGGCAGTTGGATTTTTCCGTAGTTACGGCGGTAACGTCGTGGCAGCCACAACACACATTGGTGACTCACCCAACATTGCTGATCTGATCGGTGGTGTAAAGGTGATGCTGGACAAGTACGAAAACGGCGAAATCGACCGCTTGTATGTTGTTCACAACCGCTTCGTCAACACCATGACCCAGTCTCCCGAGGTACTGCAGTTATTGCCTCTGGTTCCAGATGAAGATGAGTCGCTGAAAAGACCCTGGGATTATCTTTATGAACCTGATGCCAAACAGTTGCTGGATGGACTGTTGGTCAGGTATATCGAATCCCAGGTATTCCAGGCAGTAGTTGAAAATAACGCCTGTGAGCAGGCCGCTCGAATGATTGCAATGAAGAACGCAACCGATAACGCCGGCAATCTGATCGATGAGCTTCAGTTGGTATACAACAAGGCTCGTCAGGCTGCAATCACACAGGAACTGTCCGAAATCGTCAGTGGCGCTGCAGCGGTTTAAATAGGGCGGCTGTATAAAAGATTAAAGGGTAGAGGAAAGGCTATGAGTAGTGGTCGTATCTTACAAATCATCGGCGCCGTCGTTGACGTCGAATTCCCCAGGGAAAGTGTTCCCAAAGTCTACGATGCTCTGAACGTCGAAGACAAAGATCTGGTACTGGAAGTTCAGCAACAGCTGGGTGACGGTATTGTTCGTACTATCGCCATGGGTTCCACCGAAGGTGTATCCCGTGGTCTGACAGTGACTAGCACTGGTGAGCCGATTCAGGTGCCTGTAGGTACCAAGACTCTGGGTCGTATCATGGACGTTCTGGGTAACCCTATTGATGAAAAGGGACCTATTGGCGAAGAAGAGCGTGCGTCCATCCACCGCAAACCACCCAGCTACGCTGAGCAGTCCGCTTCTAACGAATTGCTGGAAACCGGCATCAAAGTTATCGATCTGGTCTGCCCTTTTGCGAAAGGTGGTAAGGTCGGTCTGTTCGGTGGTGCCGGTGTTGGTAAAACCGTAAACATGATGGAGTTGATCCGTAACATTGCGATCGAGCACTCCGGTTTCTCTGTTTTCGCGGGTGTCGGTGAACGGACTCGTGAGGGCAACGACTTCTATCATGAGATGACCGATTCCAACGTAATCGACAAGGTATCTCTGGTTTACGGTCAGATGAATGAGCCACCGGGAAACCGTCTGCGTGTTGCCCTGACCGGCCTGACTATGGCTGAAAAATTCCGTGACGAAGGTCGTGACGTACTGCTGTTCATCGACAACATCTATCGTTACACCCTGGCGGGTACTGAAGTTTCTGCTCTGCTGGGTCGTATGCCCTCTGCGGTAGGTTACCAGCCAACTCTGGCGGAAGAGATGGGTGTCCTGCAGGAGCGTATTACTTCTACCAAGACCGGTTCCATCACCTCTATCCAGGCCGTATACGTACCAGCGGATGACTTGACTGACCCGTCTCCGGCGACCACCTTCTCGCACCTTGATGCGACAGTCGTTTTGAGTCGTGACATCGCCTCCAAGGGTATCTACCCTGCGATCGACCCTCTGGACTCTACTTCCCGTCAGCTGGATCCTCTGGTCATCGGTCAGGATCACTACGACGTAGCTCGTGGTGTACAGACTGTATTGCAGCGTTATAAAGAGCTGAAAGATATCATTGCGATTCTGGGTATGGATGAACTGTCTGAAACCGACAAACAGACCGTAACCCGTGCTCGTAAGATTGAGCGTTTCCTGTCTCAGCCGTTCTTTGTCGCGGAAGTTTTCACCGGCGCGCCTGGTAAGTACGTTTCCCTGAAAGACACCATCAGTGCCTTCAAGGGGATTCTGGCTGGTGAATACGATCACCTGCCTGAACAGGCATTCTATATGGTCGGTGGAATCGACGAAGCGATCGAGAAAGCCAAGTCCATGTAATGTCCGGGGCGCTCTGTTTTTCATGAGCGTCACCCCGCACCGGAAATGGCTCCTGCATTTCCGGTTTAACGTTCATTCGTGAACATAAGAGGAGGTGACACAAATGGCGATCACGGTTCACTGTGACATCGTTAGCGCCGAGGAGGAGATCTTCTCCGGACTGGTAGAGATGGTTATTGCTACCGGTTCTCTGGGTGATTTGGGTATTGCCCCCGGACACGCGCCTCTGCTGACTGATCTGAACCCGGGACCAATCCGCCTGATCACTCAGGGTGGTGAAGAAGAAGTGTTCTACATCTCAGGTGGATTTCTGGAAGTGCAGCCTAATCAGGTTAAGGTTCTGGCTGACACGGCCCTGCGTGCAGACGATATGGATGAGCTTGCTGCTGAAGAAGCCAAGAAACTGGCTGAACAGGAGCTGACTAATCAGAGCGGAGAGTTTGATTACTCCCGTGCGGCAACCCAGTTGGCTGAAGCTGCTGCCCAGCTCCGTACTCTGCAGGCCATTCGCAAGAAGCTTGGTAAATAAGCAACTTGCGTCTTATAAAAAAAACCCGGTTGATTCCGGGTTTTTTTTGCCTGAAAAAATGAAGTATTTTGTCTTTCTTATTGTGCCATTAAAAATCGGAGCCCGTTGCTCCCTAAGTTATTTTCCAGAGATGGAACATCAGTCAATTCGTCAGCATTAATGTTGTTGGGTTGCCAGGAGAACGGATCTTCGTGATAGGCATAAGTCCAGTGGTTTGTATTGATGAATACTAACATCAACGCATTATCAATATATTGAGGTGTATCGGCAGGGTTAATCTCTTCCGGCTGGCCCTGGTTCCATACGGTCACCTGCAAATCAGGGCTATGGTTGAATTGCGGGTGTATTACAACAACTCTTCTGCCGAATGCCAGAGAAGCGAAGGCAGCCATGGATATATCCACCCAGCCCTCTGGCCCGTCCGATGATATTTGGGCTAAAAGCTCTGGGGCTAAAGACATAATGCTTTCGGGAACATAGCCCTGATAGCTTGAGGGGGAGGCAAGATAGTTTTGTAACTCACGCCTGACGCTTTCTTCATCGTAATCGGGTAATTGCTGTGCCAGTGCATGGGTAAAACAGTGTCCATCGCCGGGAGTATCGCCCAATGTCAGCTGTTTTTGTTCGAGAAATTCATTGAGTTGCCGGGTATATTCAGACCCATCTGTGGTCTTCGTGTTGAGTGTTTGATGAATAGCTGATAGCCGGTTCGCAATATCTTCACGGGCCAGGTGGTTAAATATGAATTTTCTTTGATAACCGTCTATGTAATGCATATGGGGATGAACCGTTGCGTTGCCAATGCCAATCGCATGAAAGATTGATACCCAGAGTGCGGTGTGCAGGGGAGAGTAGCTATAAGCAGCAATGAAGTTTACGACATCAATCTCACTGTAACCGGGGCGCAGAAAACCAATGCTGAACATCACTTGCAGCATTTTCGAAATGCTCAGGTCGTCCGTGCCAAGGCTGGCAACCCCTTCATTAAGCAACTCAGGTGCTGTTATTGGAGAGTTAACAACAACCTCCTTGATTCCTTCTGGAAGTCTTTCTTTACCCGCGCTGATCATAAAGAATCCCCGGGGTTTTTCGCTGTCATTCCTGCTGCGATGATCGGCGTTGAGACCTGTGAAATCAGGTGTCGATGTAAAAGGGAAGACTTGGTTTTCTGTGCTACGCCCTTGCTGTTGGGCTTGCCCGTTTTTATATTTGTTCGCAGAGTTTTTCAGAGCCGAATAGCTGACTGCACTCAGCATAACAAAATCCTGGGGGTTAAAAGCCAGCTGTGTCTCATTGTGATCGGGTAAAAGTCGGACTAAAGCATAAATACTTGATATGTGCCGGTTGACAAATAGTCTCAGGGCTTTCTCCTGTTCCCGTACAAATTTCCGTTGCCGTTCCAACTCCAGGTCCGGGTCCTGCATCCACCTCTTTGTCCGTCTCCGTTGCAGAAGGATAAGTGGGTCCATGTAAGTTGATTTTATGATTTCAAACACTGCTACCTTTAGTTGAATGACCGAGCTGGATAATTTATGCATTTCCCAGGCAGCCAATTCGGTCTCGGCATTGGCTGGCTTCTGTTTAATAATGTCTAACAGGTCAGCTGTTGTCATATTGTCGAAATGAGTGGTACTGAGTTCTTGTGATAAACGTTCAAAAAGATCAGCCAGGGTGAAATCCTCACCCAGGCCAAGCGCATCGACGAGCCTCCCAACGAAACCTTCTTCCTGATGTGTCAACGCTATCAATTTTTTTTCTGATTCCTGATCGCTACTTTCTGCCTGATCTGACTGCATTGGACCACAAACGGGTGATACCGAATAGGCCAGGAGAAAGTCGCTTGGCGGTTTCGGTACAGAGTCCTCATTGTTAAGGAGCATAAGCCTTATTTGTATAGCCATTGAATAAAGCTCTGACGTATTGTCACGTCTTGAAAAAAAACCGGGCAGCGGATGAATAATGTCTGAATTAAGAAGCTGTATCAGTTTTTCGGGGTATTCAGTGAAGTACTGAAAAAGTAGCCCGGTTATATCTGTTTTATCTTCAACGTCTCTACGATCAACGTAATGCCAGAAAGAAGGAGTGGCGTTGGGATCTTCAGGTTCATATTCAAGCAGGTCGTGAAGGCTTAACACGTTAGAGGCCTGAGTTGCAAAGCGTACGGTCGACTTTTCCAGTTCAAGGTAGTTATACGTTTTTTTATTGTAATCACACCTTGTCAGATCCTCCCTTACGTGAGTGTAAAAATTAAAATTGTCTCTGCATCTCGACCACAGGGCAAAAATATAGGTTGCAGGCAATACGTTTCTAGCTGAATCAGCATCATGGCCGCTTTTAATCTGCAGATAGATATCCAGCAGTTTTTTTCTTACCAGCTGGTAAGAGTGCTTCTGTTCCTCATTTCCTGCCTGAACCGGAGAGGCTGTATACAAAAGAGCGAGTACAAGTGCTTTAAATTGACTTTTTTTTTGATGCAACACTTATTAGTAGAGCTTTTGTTAACGCTGCCCATCAGTTTTTTAATAACCATAGTACCTTAATAGCCTGTTTATGATTTTACTTCAGGTTGCCAATTATAGTTGAACTTTATAAGAATTAATTTTTATTGAATCAGCTTAAAATCTCGTAATTTGAGAACGGGGATGTAAGCTCGGCTTGCAAAGTAAACGCCCTGTGCTAACTTTTCCCCGTCAGGCGTTTTTAGTGATTACTCTACCTGACAGGAAAAGAAAAATACCTTCCGTTTTCTGTTCGTGTTTTTCAAAAATCCGAGGGTTGGGGCAGATTGCCGAACAAGGCGTATCCCGATATTGGGTAAGTGATACATGCGGTCGTGTATGACGGCCTGGTTGTAGGAATTCTCGTTGTTTAGGTCAGGGAGGATCTCAACGTCAAGGAGCTTAAAGTATGAAACGAGTTTTACGGGCTTTACCCGTATCGTTGTTGTCCATTCTCATCACTTACGATGGTATAGTTTTTGCGGTTGAGCAAGGCATCGGATTGCGTACGTACGCGTATTCAGAACAATCAAGAAATAAAAAGCTTTATGAGGCGCTGGCGGCTTCGGGTGTGTTATTTTTTGCAGCAGGTTACATGATCGGGGTTGCTTCCTCGATACAAGTTTTAGGCCACGCGAAAGCAGAGACAAAAAATCCCGATCATTTCCCATTACGTCAGAGTAATGTCAGCGGTAATTTAAGCGAACTGTTGCAAGCCACGTCGGCTCCCCGGGAGTATCAGAAAACAATTATCGATCAATACAATCTAGTTCCATTTAGTATTAGCGAGGATAACTATGTTGATCCAGAGAAAAAGCTGAAGTATCTGTGGGCAGGAGCGACTTTCCTTGATACCAATTCCCTGCACCTTGTTGATAATGCCGACCTCCAACCAGCACTATTTCCATTGAACACAGCCTATGATCCGGCTTATCCCTATGGATCTGCAACCCAATTTTGTATTTCTCCATTGCCGGCACCTTTCACCAAAAAGTTCCGCTGCAATGATCAGCAACTGACCGGGTTCTGTCGAGTCAAGTTTATGTTGAATGGCAAAACCAGTACCTTGGTTGGTATGCTGGCCAATACACCCGATAACGTCAGCGGATGCCTTTTGTCGAGTCGAAAACAAGATTATTTCCTGGAATCTTTGGGGGATGAAACTTTGCTACCCAGAGACATTTTGGTCACTGACAAAAAGTATTATCAGATCAATGTTACTTATGACAAAGTCTCCTACCGATTTCAGGAATCGCCCGGGCAACCAGTAACCTTTGCATCAGAAGTGATGCTGTCTGGAAGCCTGCGTCATGAAAGCTTGTGTAAAAACGACGCCAGCCCCGGAACCGAATGGTACAACGATGGGGCTCATAGCGGTGGGTATGGATGCGCAGGCCTGACAGCCGAAGCAAACCCGGCGGGCGATATATCTCACTTTGTTCCTGTTCGGCAGAAGGCCCATAAAAGCAGACAATCTTCCGTGATATGGCAGAAAGTGCCATCACAAGAGAATAAAGGGGCAATTAAAACTGAAGTTCAGGAATACTTTTGCTCCCCCAGAAAACCGTATAAAGAATTTATTCTGGGCTCACTGGCCGGGGAGGGATCCAATAAATACTGCAGATACATTGGTACTTCAGGAAAAAGTGGCTACGTCGCCACGAATGATGATGGCAGCATCGCTTCTGATTACCTGACTCCTATGGTTGAAGGTAATATTCGCTGGCAGGCTTTTGAGAATGATCTGCCTGATAAGGCTATTATTGCCGGTTATAGCGTTGCAAGTTCAGGCAAAGAAATCAGCAAGGTGCCGGAATATTTTTGCCGTTTTGTGAATAACGGTTTTAAAACCTTCGGAAAGTATTTTAAGAAGGATAAAGTCTGTAAAGCTTCATTTGCAACACCAAGTGGAGACTCCCACGCTTTAGTTGATTCAAAGACCTTTGAAATTCTGGTCAGGGAATAATGAGCTCAATTAAAAGGAGGTTGCAGATGAAATGTTAACCTCCCTTTTGATAATGGGGTTATGGAACGTAGCAGCGATAAACTAGCCTACAACAAATGGCGGGCTACAAGGAATGAAGAGATTAGTTAAACATCTCCATCTACCAAGATCGGTTGATTCCGGTTGATTATCAAATTGCTAAACATTCAATGCCCACGCAATGTAAAATACTTCATAATAATTAGTTTTTATAAATCATTTAAATATTATTGGCCGTCTAAATAAATACTATACTCCTGGCCTTCTTGAGTGTTACGGAGTCTTTATTAATGGATTCTGAACTTAACGCGGTTATTTTACAGGAGTATAAGTATGAGACGAGTTTTAGGGATTTTTCCTGCGGTGCTGTTATCCATTGTTGTCACTCACAACGGAATAACTTTTGCCGGGGAGAATAGTTACGGACAATTTGCACAATCGTATTCAAGACAATTAGAATGTAGTGATTATGTAGCGTTCGCAAGTGCACTGAGTCTGGTCACGATGTGGGCAGTTTGTATAAGCAAGTATATATCAGACGTTAATGCTGAAGGCGACACAGAAGCTGAGAGAGAAAACTCTACGGATTTATCATCAAGTCAAAGTAATATCAGCAGCAATTTTAATACGCGGATGAAGAGAATACCGATTCCCGGGTACGATCAGAAAGCAATGATTGATCATTACAATCTGGCTCCTTTTAATCTCAGTGAGGATAACTATTCCGGCGCTAACAAAAAGCTGAAATATCTTTGGGCAAGGGCGACGTTTCTTAATACTCATCCCCCGCACCTTAATAATGAAGGTGGCCTCCAACCAGCACTATTTCCATTAAAC
>NZ_JAHHPR010000579.1:0-3091 GCF_024606255.1 Endozoicomonas sp. SESOKO3 | reverse complement strand
ATTCCTGTTTCATTACGTGTATTTTTTTACTTCGGGGCTTTTAATCCTTTATCAGGTTATTATTTTCGACACCACTTTGAGAGACGGTGAACAGAGTCCCGGCGCAGCCATGACCAAAGATGAGAAGGTCCGGATTGCCAAATCTCTGGAAATACTCAAGGTTGACGTCATTGAAGCGGGCTTCGCCATTGCCAGCCCGGGCGATTTTGAGGCGGTTAAGAGCATCGCAGAAACCATTAAAGACAGCACTGTCTGCAGTCTTTCCCGGGCACTGCCCAAAGATATTGAGGCAGCAGCGCAAGCTGTCCAGCCCGCCGCTCGAGGCCGTATTCATACCTTCATTGCAACCTCCCCTCTGCACATGAAACACAAACTCTGTATGACGCCTGATCAGGTGCTGGAACAGGCAGTAGCCTCTGTTAAGCTGGCCCGTAATCTGATTGACGATGTGGAGTTCTCCCTTGAAGACGCTGGACGATCTGACATTGACTTCATGTGCCGTGTCATTGAAGCGGTTATTGATGCAGGTGCCAGCACCATCAACATTCCGGATACAGTTGGCTATGCCCTGCCACACCAGTTCGGCAATACAATAGCTCAGCTGATTGAGCGTATTCCTAACTCTGATAAGGCTATCTTCTCGGTTCATTGTCACAATGACCTTGGGCTCGCAGTGGCTAACTCCCTTTCAGCTGTCGTTAATGGCGCTCGGCAGATTGAATGCACCATCAACGGCCTCGGGGAAAGAGCGGGTAATGCCTCTCTTGAAGAAATTGTTATGGCCATCCGCACCCGTCAGGACGAACTCAGGTTGGAAACCGGCATTAACACCCAGCATATTGTTCCTACCTCCCGCCTGGTCTCAGGTATCACAGGCTTCCCGGTTCAGCCTAACAAAGCCATTGTCGGTGCTAATGCCTTTGCTCATGAATCCGGTATCCACCAGGATGGTATTCTGAAAAACCGCGAAACCTACGAAATCATGAAGGCTGAAGATGTTGGCTGGAACACTAACCGCCTGACCTTGGGTAAATTATCCGGCCGCAGTGCTTTCCAGTCGCGAATGGAAGAGCTGGGAATTACTTTTGCTGATCGTAACGAACTGACGGAAGCCTTCAGCCGCTTCAAGGTTCTGGCCGACAAAAAATCTGAAATCTTCGATGACGACCTGCAGGCTCTGGTCAGCGATGTTCGTTCAGGCAATGAAGAAGAAAAATACCGCCTGGTGGAGCTGGAAGCAGGCTCCAGCACGGGCAAAACACCTGAAGCTCGCCTGGTCATTGCGGTGGATTCCGAGGAAGTTGAAGCGCGCAGTGCCGGTGACGGCCCTGTTGATGCGGTCTTTAAAGCCATAGAAAGTATTGCTGATTCCGGTGCCCATCTGGCATTGTATAATGTCAGCGCCATTACTAGCGGTACCGATTCTCAGGGTGACGTCAGCGTGCGTCTGGAAAAACAGGGTCGCATTGTCAATGGCTCCGGAGCGGACACAGATATCGTGGTCGCTTCCGCCAAAGCATACATCAATGCTTTGAACCTGCTTAATGCTGACCACCCAAAAACCAACCCACAGACAGGAAACCTCTAACAGTCATGGAAGGCAGGATCAGTGAGCGAACTCGACAGCACTACCTTGATGCCATGGGGATCCAGACCTGGTTTCCCAGGCAGATCCTGCCTAATGCACTGACTCCCAGGGCATTTGACTGTTTACAGGAAGAACCAGGGGAAGCGTTTAAGCCTGAGAACTCAGCCCTTTCTTCCCAACAGGAATCAGCTCAGCACCCTGAAAGCGCTATGGGTGCTTCAACAGCAAAAGATTTGCTGGGCATCTCCGGTCGTGCCGAAACGAAACAAGATTCGAAGCCAGCAACGCCAGTAAAACAGCGCGTTATTAATGAACACCAGTCAGAAGAAACCAGCAAGTTCAGGCTTGTAACTTTGGCTGCAAACGAACACTGTCTGGTAGTCGCTGAAATGCCTCACTCCGGACTGAATCAATTTTCACGCTTTCACCAGCGATTACTCAGCGATATTCTTCGCGCCATTCAATTGCCAGCAGAGTCTGAAACTCTGCCTTTCAGTGACTTTGTCTGGCCACTGGGAAATATTGGCCTGATGGAGCACCTTAGTCAGAATGACTCTGCCGCTGCTGACGCAGTATGCGCCTACCTTAGTAACCAGTTTGGACTGGCCAGACGAAAAGTGGTCCTGCTCTTTGGTCAGGCAGCAGCCCGTTTTGTTATAGATCCCAACCGACCATTCAGCGAACTGAGGGGTTTGCAGAAAGGCCTTCATTCCCATCAACACTTTATCGTCACCCACGGCCTTAATGAGTTAATGAAACTTCCAGCCCTCAAGTCAGAAGCCTGGCAGGATATTTCTCCGATCATCAAAGAGCTGACCTCGTCATAATCCTCTCCACAAACGCAAAATTGATTATGCTCAGCAACCGGTGCTGGTGTCATACGCCCGATATCCCTCAGTTATCACGGAAAGAGAAAACTTATTATGCTGTCATTTAGAGCAATGACTCATCAGGACATTCCGGAGCTAGAGGCTATCGAGCAGCAAGCCGGGCCTCACCCCTGGAATCAAAAGCACTACCTGAATAGTATCGACTCAGGCTATCTCTGCATGGTAGCCGAGCACGAGGGCAGAATTGTTGCCCAGGGAGTCGTCATGCTGGTTGCAGGAGAGGCCAGCCTGTTGATTCTGACTGTCTCTCGCAACGAACAGGGCAAAGGCTTCGGCGCTGCCATGCTGAATCAACTCATCGACGCTTCAGCCAAACAGGCTGAAACCCTGTTTCTTGAGGTGCGGGAATCCAACAAAAAAGCATTCAGCCTCTACCTGAAGTCAGGCTTCAGCGAAATTGGCCGCCGCAAAAACTACTACCCGGCCAGCAAAAATCATAAGGCTGAGGACGCTATTGTTATGGCCTTGGATCTGAGTGTCAGGGAGTGACCGGACAATCACCCAGCCAACTGCCGGTAACAGGATCTCTGCCACATTCAGCAAGCAGCCACTCAAAGTACACTTCTAGCAGCCTGTCGGACTTAAGGCTGTCCTACTGCGGTTGCAATAAATT
>NZ_JAHHPR010000578.1:0-5125 GCF_024606255.1 Endozoicomonas sp. SESOKO3 | reverse complement strand
AGCAGCGGATTGAAAATCCGCGTGTCGGTGGTTCGATTCCGCCCCTAGGCACCATATATAAAAAAGGGTTACGAGCAATCGTAACCCTTTTTTATTTGCAGGGGACACTGCTTCCTTAGTGCCAATTCTGCTATAGCGGATTAGCATGACAGAATGCTTTTTCTGGCTCAACGATATTGAAAATTGTACCCCTACCATAGTGCTCAAACCGCCCGGGCACACCAGATGATCTTGCCCACTACCGGATTCTCTTCCAGCTTTTTCAGATCAATATTCCAACCGGGATACTCAGGGTTATCGCTGGTTATTTCCAGTTCATGCTGTACCTGTTTGACCCGCTTGGCCATCAAACCATCGTCTGTCTGAATAAGATAAACCGCTTCACTCTGAACTGATTTCCGGGACATATCTACCAACACCTGGTCTCCGTCCCGAAAAGTAGGAAGCATACTGTCACCAGTGATCGTGACAAATGCCAGGTTTTCACCGGAAACGCCCAGCTGTCGGCTCAGAAAGGCTTTATTAAAGGCAAAATAGTCGCTGACATCTTCACCTTGCACTACAGAGCCCATCCCTGCACTGGCCTGCACATCAAACATAGGAGTGAAGACAATTTCTTTACTGTCTGAAGTATCAGAGATTTGTCCACTGTCGTTTTGATTACCCGTCAGCAGCCAGTTTAAGTCTACCCGAAACTCATCATAGAGACTTTCCAGATAAGCCATGGAAGGGCGGCTGGTACCCCGACAGATTTTATAGATATGAGAGGCGGATTTACCTGTCATTTCGGCAAACTGTTTTTTGTTACCCTGTGTCAGACGATCAACTATCAACTGAAATCGACGTGCGAAAGCGTTTGCCATACCCTGCTTTGTCCTGAAAAAGAATAAAGGGTTGATTATACAACAGCAGGTCTGATGCCAGTGATATAGATATGAAAAGTCATTCGCTGTTCAGCCTTTTATCAAGGACCTATATAATCAATCAATGACTTTCCGGCTACGCTCTTATCAAAAAGAAGCTGTTTCCAAAGTGATACAGCATTTTCGCAAAAGTGACGACCCTGCTCTTGTGGTTCTGCCCACAGGTGCAGGTAAAAGTCTGGTGATCAGTGAACTGGGGCGAATTGCCCGTGGCCGGGTTTTGATTCTGGCTCATGTCAAAGAGCTGGTTGAACAGAATCATGCCAAGTATGAGAGCTATGATTTGAAAGCCTCCATTTTCAGTGCCGGCCTGGGCAGGAAAGAAGCTTCTGAGCAGGTTGTATTCGGCAGTATTCAATCGGTCGCCAAAAACCTGAATCAGTTTGATGACGATCATTTCTCGCTACTGGTCATTGATGAGTGCCATCGGGTTTCTCTGGAGAAGACCTCCAGTTATCACAGGGTCATAGAGCACCTCCAAACGCTCAATCCGAGGCTGAAAATACTGGGGTTAACGGCTACACCCTATCGGCTTGGAATGGGCTGGATTTATCAGCATTACTTGCCTGGAAACAAAAAAGGCACCCTGAAAACGGCTGAAAAGCGATTTTTCAAAAGCTGTATCTATGAACTTTCATTGTCGTACATGATTAAAAATCACTATCTGACACCCGCAACTTTAATCGATGCTCCAGTTATTTTTTACGACTTTAGCCTTTTATCAAGAGACCGTTTTGGTCGCTGCAGCGAAGCGGATCTGAACAAGCTTCTGAAAGGCAAAGGGCGGGCAACGAAACAGATCATCACCCAGGTTATGAAAGCGTCAGAAGACAGAAAAGGCGTCATGATTTTCGCCTCCACCGTGGATCATGCCCGGGAAATAATAGGCTATCTGCCAGAATCTGAATCTGCTTTGATTATTGGTGACACGCACACTCAGGCGCGTGACAACCTGATTCAGGCTTTCAAGGCTCAGAAGATCAAATATCTCGTCAACGTGTCAGTATTAACCACCGGCTTCGATGCCCCTCATGTTGATTTGATCGCTATTCTTCGCCCCACAGAGTCTGTCAGTCTTTATCAACAGATTGTGGGCCGCGGGCTTCGTCTGGCAGAAAGCAAGAAAGATTGTCTGGTGATAGACTTTGCCGGAAATCGCTATGATCTGTTCAGCCCTGAAATAGGTAGCCCAAAGCCAGACTCCCAATCCGTTCCGGTGACGGTTCCCTGTCCTGCCTGTGGCCATGAGAACAGCTTCTGGGGCATCCTCGACAACGACGGTGATCTGGTTGAACACTATGGCCGCCGCTGTCAGGGCATTGAAGAGTTTGAAGGTCAAATGGTTCAATGTGACTTCCGCTATCGCTTCAAGGAGTGCGAAGAATGCGGTGCAGAGAACGATATTGCCGCCAGAAAGTGCCATCAATGCAGAAGAGCACTGGTTGATCCGGATAAAAAACTGCGAGACGCCCTTAACCTGAAAGACTGCATGGTTCTTCGTTGCTCTGGCATGACGCTGGAACCTGACTCCGGGGGCAATAACCCCAGAATCAAAATTACCTACTACGATGAAGACGGAGCCGAAGTCTGCGAGTATTTCCGCCTGGATACCCCTGCTCAACAGGGTGCTTTTTATCATCATTTTGGCAAGCATGCTTTGATTAACCGTGCTGAGCCTTTCAGGGCAAAGTCCGTGGATGCCGTTATTCGTCAGCAAAAGAAATTTCGCAAACCTGACTTCGTGATTGCTCAAAAAGAGAAACACTATTGGTCGGTCATTGATAAGCTTTTCGACTATGAAGGTCATTATCGAAAGGCTTATAACGCAGAATAAGGCTTTTGTCGTTCATTAATTTCCTTCAGGATATACGTCTGAAAGAGCACCAGCACTTTTTCCATCTTTGGTGCACGTTTACACAAAAATGCACCGATTCTCTTCCTTCCCCGCAATTCCCTTCTTGTAGCGTTGACCATCCTGTAAGTGGTTAACTTATTAAAAAACAGAATGTTAAGAGACAGATCAAAGGTCAGGCATCTTTCTTGCTGCAAAGGACTCGACGAATAATAAATAAAGCGAGATGGAACTATATGGCTTATATCGAACCCGATGAATTTGTTAAAAAAATGGTGGACTCCGGTGAGTCCAAGATCTTTATGTCGACCAAAGATACCTTTATCCGGGCCTTCATGGCAGGAGCTATTCTGGGGCTGGCTGCCATCTTTGCCATTACAGTGACTATCAATACTGGCTCCCCGCTAATTGGAGCTCTGCTGTTCCCGATCGGTTTTATCATGCTGTATCTCATGAAGTTTGACTTGCTGACTGGTGTCTTTACCCTGGTTCCCCTGGCGTTAATTGATAAACGACCCGGCGTCGATATGAGAGGGCTTCTCAGGAATTGGGGGCTGGTATTTCTGGGGAACTTTGCCGGAGCACTGACTACCGCTTTCTTTGTGTCGTTTATTTTGACCTACGGCTACAGCATTGATGGTGGAGCAATAGCTGCGAAGGTCTCCGCCATTGGTGAGTCGAGAACTTTAGGCTACCAAGAGCACGGTCTTGCTGGCTGGTTAACCATTTTTGTTCGGGGAATGCTCTGCAACTGGATGGTATCAATGGGCGTTGTCGGTGCCATGATCTCAACTTCTGCAGGTGCCAAGATGGTAGCCATGTGGATGCCCATTATGCTGTTTTTCTTCATGGGCTTTGAGCACTCTATCGTCAATATGTTTCTTTTCCCCTTCTCAATGATTATGGGCGGTGAGTTTACTGTTATGGATTACTTGATCTGGAATGAGCTACCGACTGCTCTGGGGAATCTGGTAGGGGGTTTCCTTCTGGTTGGTTTGCCACTTTATCTGACCCATGTACGAACCAGCCCAGAGCGCGAACTGGCATAACACAACGGTGCGACTACCTCTCTTATTCAAGAGGTAGTCGCAGATGCTGCATTGAGAAACAAGAACTGAACGATCCCCCCGACCCATCGATTTTTTAGATCTATATATCCACGATATTTGTGATGTTATTCGATATTATTATACTTTTGGCCTCTAACATAAAAACATGATCTGGATTGTCGCACTCATTGCTCTGTCTATTATTGGTAACTTTATGCTGCTCCTACCTTCCAGATCGGAAAGGCGACGCATGAAGCTCAGAAACAAGGCCATCCTGTCTGGCTTTACCTGCCGGGAAATCAGAGACGAAGATCTTTTACCTGAAGCTGCCAGCATCAAACAAAGCCCCTGGCTTGAGTATTCCACAGTGTCTCTTGCTCAAGACAATGACTCGCTCATTGTTCTGGAGAAAGCCGATGGACACTGGCCTGAAAACACCAGAGTCAGCTCTGAGATACTCTCCAAATTGCCTGCTTCTGCTGTAAGAGTCGCCTTCCGGACAGGTTCCATCGCAGTACTCTGGAATGAAGAAGGTGAACTGGAAGATGTTCAGAGCATCATGGATTTTCTGGAGAGTGTTGCTGTTACAGAACCCAGCCAAAAACCTGAACCGCCACCATTGACAGTAGCAGAATACGACTGATCAAAAAAACCACTTTTTGCTTTCTTGACGTTTGGTTAGGGCTGATAAAAAACCTAACCGGCTTTTAAGTGCTAAGGAGAGTTCGGTTATGGAAAATATAATCGGAGCATTAATCATGTTTATAGCAGGAGCAGTTCCTGGCTACATCCTTGCTTATATGATTGGAGTAAAGAAGTCTGTTCACCTGATTAGTGGCTGGAATTCTTCTAAGATTTCCAATCCAGATAACTATGCTCAAATTATTGGTTTTGGACTGTTCATTTTGGCTATCAATATCACCATCGCTGCCTTGCTACTATCTACAGGCTTAGCATCAGAGATGGAGCTTACATTTCTTATCGTTGGTTCCGTTTTGGCACCAGTAATCTGCTCAATTTTAGCCAAAGTTAAGTATGGCAAGTGATGCATTTAATAAAGCGCTGCAACCAACCACCGGTAACTATCACCTCTACCCTCGGGTTAATCATTGGCTTAGCATTTATCGCAGTGCATCTTTAATCCTTCTGCTCTTTTTTTCCCACACAACAAAAACCCCAGCCGATCACTCAACTGGGGTTTTGCTTTATTCAATGCCTGGCGATGACCTACTCTCACATGGGGAAACCCCACACTACCATCGGCGATCTGTCGTTTCACTTCCGAGTTCGGGATGGGATCG
>NZ_JAHHPR010000577.1:0-1115 GCF_024606255.1 Endozoicomonas sp. SESOKO3 | reverse complement strand
CCATTTTAGTGCATAACATTAAGACATGTGACTGAAAATAAATAAGAGGTAGGATATACCATTATTGATTAACATCTTAACTAATTGAAAATAAATAAGGGTAAAACCATAAGCTCTACCCTTCTCTACAGACACCTTTACATAGTCAGAGCCTATTACGTTAGTAATGCCTAACTGCTCCCTCCTGAAGTACCCTATAGACAGTCTTACGTGCTATCCCTAGCTCCTTTGCAATAGCAGTAGCTCCCATGCCACCAGCTTTCAGCTCCCTTACTCTATCCCTATCGACTGATTGCTTACGGCCTTTGTAGACTCCCTTAGCTTTTGCTTTGGCTATCCCTTCGGCCTGTCTATCTTTAATCCTTGCTCTCTCGAACTCAGCTACAGCCCCAAAGATTTGAAGCATCAGCTTTGACATTGAATCACTCTTGTTAGAGGAGAAGGTAAGACTCTCCTTATGGAACACTACAGTGACTCCCTTCTTATTAAACTCATTAACAAGGCTCTGAAGGTCTAACAAGTCTCTAGCCATTCTATCAATGCTGTGGACGTGTACTGTGTCTCCTTCTCTTAGCCAGTTCCTAAGATCATCTAAAGCTGGTCTATTGGTCGTGCTTCCACTGCACTTATCCTCAAATACTTTCATTCCATCTTTGACTATCTCGTATTGTCTCTCTGTGTTCTGGTCAGTGCTTGAGACTCGTATATATGCTGCTTCAGACATTGCTGTGTGTACCTTATCAGTGTGTCATTAGGCTTTAGACTTTCGGCATTATACGTGTGTCATTATCAAAAGCAACTCTATTGTTACATCTATTTGTGTGTTAAGTGTGTCACTGTCAGTGTGACTCAAGGGTGTACCCTAGTGATACAGGAGAAGCGTAGCTTTGATAAGCAAGGGAGTTCAGACAAGGGAGGTGAAGGAGAGGGAAGGAGAAGGATTAATTACTCCTCCCATTACAAAGAATGATTAACCCTAGGGGCGGCCTTTGGCTTTGGCCTACGGGGACATTCAGCCAGCCGTTATATATAAAGAAAGGGTTCAGAAATTTGTGGTAAAAATATTCAAGGGGTACTGGTGGTTTGGCTGGTGGTTTGGCTGGTGGCTCTCAGAG
>NZ_JAHHPR010000576.1:0-2315 GCF_024606255.1 Endozoicomonas sp. SESOKO3 | reverse complement strand
CATTGCCGCAAAGAATGAGTGTTTAATAATTCTATCCTTGCATTCTGGTTTACAGTGAGGAAGGATAGTCAAGCATACGGGCGTGTTTTCTGCCAAAATCCAAGTGCGTTCTCATCCAACCAGCGAATCAATTTATATAGCATGAGCTGCATTGGCTATCCTTGCATTCATCGAGCCTAAACCTGATTTAAATAGTCTGGACTCCTCCCGGTGAATTGTGCGTAAAGATCATTTCGGATCTGAAACTGAGCGATATTTTGGATTACTCAGGATGGATCTGAGCTCTGCCTGTACTTTGGTTCTGTTCCGCTTGTCGAACTTTCTCGGGAATTCAGCGGCTCTTCATACAGCTGTCTGTTATCGAATCAGCAGGCTTGCGTTTTCGATGTCTTCTTTTGTGATCCAGGAGAGCTTGAGCATTTTTGCAGACCCTCCCGCATGGCAGTTTCTGGCCATCCTTCCCGACTATGATCTCGTCACAGTTTTTTTCCCCACTGTGGTATTTGCTTTTGTGACTCGACAGGGCTCCAACATTCTTGCAGAACTTCCCGCATGGCCGCTGCTGACCATCCTCCTCAACCACGATCACTTCACAGGCTTGTTGCCCGCTGTGACTTTTGCTTTTGTGATCCGACAGGGCTTTAGCATTCTTGCAGAGCTTCCCGCATGGTCGCTGCTGACCATCTGCCCCGATCAAGATCACGTCACAGGTTTTTTCTCTGGTGTGGTAACCGCTTTTGTGAGTCGTTAGAGATGAAGCACTCTTGCAGACTTTCCCGCATGGTCGCTGCAGGCCATCCTTTCCAACCACGATCACGTCGCAGACTTGTTGCCCGGAGTGTTCTTGTCTTCTGTGATACGACAGGGTTTTAGAATTCTTGCAAAGCTTTCCACATGGCCGCTGTTGACCATCCTCCCCGACCAGGATCACTTCACAAGTTTGTTGCTTGCCGTGGCATTTGCTTTTGTGAGCCAACAGAGATTGAGCATTCTCGCAGAGTTTCCCGCATGGCTGCTGCTGGCAATCCTCCCCGACTACGGTTACGTCACAGGTTTTTTGCCCTGTGTGATATCTTCTTTTGTGATTCACCAGAGCTCTGGCATGCTTGCAGAGCTTCCCGCATGGCCTTGACTGGCCATCCTTCCCGACCACGGTCACCTCACAGTTTTTTTGACCACTGTCGGCTTCGGCTTTTGCTGCGCTTGTTTGGGAAAGCTGAGATTGCCGCTGATCCAATTGGAATGACTCAGAGCTTGTTTGTTGTGTTTCTGAATCGTTGAGCGTAAAAGCCGTCTCGTCTTCTTCGGGAAGACTCTGTAAATCGAAGGATCCATTAATGACCACAAAGTCATCAGCTATGGAAGACAAATGCCGGAGCATTGGCTCATCATCATTCAGTAACCCGGCAATCTCAATGGCATTCCGGATTGAATCTATAAGGTTTTGTCGGGACCCCATAACATTTTCGGAACCAAAATGCCCCATGCAACTTAAGCAGTGTCCAGCAGCCAAGTGGGGGCATGAGCTTTTCAGGCTATTCAGGGGCCATTCAGTGGGCTCAGTGCTATTGGATGAGGGGCGGAATCGACAAAAGCCATGGCAGGGATAGGCAAAACAATTTAAACCTAAAGTGTGCAGGTGTTGCTGATGGCCGCCTCCGTTACCTCCGCTACAGTCATTATTTAAAAGGCTAATGAAAGAGCTTACAGGCGGGTGGGTTGCTGCTTGCGGGGCCTGCTGGCTGGATGATTCTGACGACGGGTATTGTGGCGGGTTATTTCCGGAGCCAAACACCGTAATGATGGTTGCAAGCGGGTGACCCTGATTCGCCTGTTGCTCAATCGGGTTAAATAGCCGCGTATTGGGGTTACAATGGTTTTTTAAAAGCCAACCGACAGTGACAACCACTTCTGCAGGAAGCCAGAAATAGGGGGTGACACTCAGGCGGGCCTCTGTGGTGAGGATCAGTTCGCAAACAATCAGCAGATTCGTAGCGTAAAGCCATTGCCACGACATCGACACAATGATGTTCTTTTCTACACAATAACCAAGTGGTCTGTGTCGTTTTTTATCAAGTACTAAATCTGGTCCTTCATAGTCGTTTATATGAGCAATATTCGACTGGTTTCCCGACAACGTATGCCAGTCACGTTTTATAGAAACGCGTTGTTTTAGAGAATCTGGATTCTGTTTAAGCTCGAAAACAAAAGTTCTTGTCAACGATCCGGCCGAACAGGCGACAGACAACGACATTAGCAGTAACAGCATTGCCGCAAAGAATGAGTGTTTAATAATTCTATCCTTGCATTCTGGT
>NZ_JAHHPR010000575.1:0-1640 GCF_024606255.1 Endozoicomonas sp. SESOKO3 | reverse complement strand
CGTTCTGTCAACGGTTCGGCCTGACAAACGACAGACAACGTCAGTAACAGCAACCAATTTGCCGCAAAGGGTGAGTGCTTAATAATTCTATCCCTGCATTCTGACTTGTACAGAGCAAGGATAGATCAAGAAAACCTCATGAAAGGACAGTTTTCAGGTTAAGGCCCGAGTTCATCGTTCTGATCCACGACAGAAGGCTTGCGTTTTCGATGAATTCTTTTGTGATTCGACAGGACTTTTGCATTCTTGCAGACCTTTCCGCATGGCCGTTGCTGACCTTCCTCCCCGACCACGGTTATGTCACAGGTTTTTTGCCCGGTGTGATATTCGCTTTTATGAGTTGAAAGGGCTTTAGCATTCTTGCAGGCCTTCCCGCATGACTGCGGCTGACCACCCTTGCGAACCACTGTCACGTTACAGGTTTGTGCCCCGGTGTGGTCTATTTTTCTGTGATCCCTAAGGGCTTGAGCATTCTTGCAGATCTTTCCGCATGGCCGCGGCTGTCCTTGCTCCCCGGTCACGGTCATTTCACAGGTTTGTTGCACGCTATGGTATCCACTTTTGTGAGCCGACAGGCTGTGGACACTCTTATAGACTCTTCCGCATAGCTGCGGCTGATTATCCTCGCTGATTACGATCACGTCACAGGTTTGTTGCCTGCAATGGTCTCTTTTTTTGTGATTCATCAGAGCGTTAGTATTCTTGCAGACCTTTCCGCATGGCTGCGACTGATCATCCTCACCGATCACGGTTAGGTTACAGGTTTTTTGCCCGGCGTGCTGCCCGCTTTTGTGAGCGTAAAGAGCTGCGGCATTTTTGCAGGCCTTTCCGCATGGCCGCGGCTGGCCATCCTGCCCGATTACGATCACGTCACAGTTTTTTTCCCCGGTGTGATGTCCGCTTTTGTGAATGGACAGAACTGCGGCATTTCTCCAGACAGTCCCGCAGAGCCGTTGCAGACCATCCCTCCCGATCACAGTTACATTACAGGTTTGTTGCCCCGTGTGGTCTCTGTTTTTGTGATACGTTAAAGCGTTCGCATTCTTGCAGACCGTCCCGCACGGCTGCAATTGACCATCCTCCCCGACCACAGTCAGGTCACAGATTTTTTGCCCAGAGTGGTAGCTGCCTTTGTGACGCGACAGTAATTGTGCATTCTTGAAAACCTTCCCACATTGCAGCAGCTGGCCATCCTCCCCGAATATAATCAAACTGCAAATGTCTTGCCCGGCAGGGGCGTTTTTATCGATTGTCACTGCAACCATTGAGTCTATGGCGGTCCCGTCTGAGGCGACCCCGTCTGAGGCGACCCCGTTAACAGGTTTGCAAACAGAGCAGTATCTATTGGCCAAATGAGGGCATGAGCTTTGTCCGGGCGTTGCTGCCGTGTGGTCTGTCGAACTTTCCTCACGATCGGGCGCTCTGCTATTGGATGAGGCGGAAGACTGCCGGAATTGACAAGCCCCATGACAGGGATGCACGAAACAATTCAAGCCCAAAGTATGTGGGTGTTGTTCAGGGACTCCATTATCCCCGCCAGAATCTGAATACAGAAGGCTAGTGAAAAAGCCTATGGGTTGAGCGAGGGCTTCCTGCCCGGATGATTCTGATGGCGGGTTGGGTTGTTGGTTGTGTCCAGA
>NZ_JAHHPR010000574.1:0-1374 GCF_024606255.1 Endozoicomonas sp. SESOKO3 | reverse complement strand
GTCAGGACAAGTTTGTCTGTGTTGTCAGAGATTCTCACCCTCTGGTGGAGCAGGGTATGGATATTGAGCGCTATGCCAGTCATTCCCATGCATTGATCACCATGGGAGGAGAGCGAAAGGGAGCTGTCGACTATTTGTTGGAAGAGCGGGGATTGTCCCGGCGAATTGCCCTGAGGGTACCGCATTTTATTGCGGCACTGGCTCTGGTTGCCAATACCGATTATATATTGACAGCGCCTTATGGTTTGGTGGGAAGCTGCGCTCATCACTATGGGCTGGCAATACTGCCTTTTCCCATGGAGCAAAAGCCTTTTACCTACTCAATCATATGGCATGAGAGGTATATGAAAGAGCCTGCTCATATCTGGTTCAGGCAGCTGGTCTATGAAGAGCTGACCCAAAAGATCAATCGGCTTCATCTCGAGTGCAAGGTTTGAACACATTGTGATTGATTAAGCGCATGTGAGCATAAAAATTTCGTTTCTTTGTTAATTTTCTGTCACTATGTGAAGTGCTTGGAACAAACAGGGAGTGTTTGAAATGAAAGCTAACGGATTGGCACTTTTGCTGATTTTATTTCCTTTGCCTCTGATGGCTGAACAGGTGGCAGATAATCAACGCTGCTCATCAGGTCTGGCCATCTATATCGCAGGAGAGTATGCCAAAGCATTTGAGGTGCTCAAAGCTGAGGCTGACAAGGGGCTGGACTGTGCACAGCACTGGGTGGCCAGAATGTACCAGATGGGTCATGGAATCCCCATGAACAGAGAGCTTTCTAAAGCCTATTATGAACTGGCTGCCCGTCAGGGGTTTGAGCAGTCCATCATGCAGCTTGAGTTGTTGAAGAACGATTGAGATGACCAGAATAAAAAAAGCCCCTGACCACTTTTATGCTGATCAGGGGCTTTTTTAATGGCCGGGAATGAAGGGTGAGTACGTCCAACCAAGCGTCAACTTTTGTCTGCTGTCATTTTTAGGAAGGGCTAACGTTTTTGAAAGGCACTAAAATAAACGGGGGATAAATTAAACATCTTCAAATTTAAGGTCTATTGTTATGCCTCATCAATAAAGCCTGTAGGCAAATCCAATTATGAAAACGGCAAGACTTCTCACTATGACTCATCTGTTTTTCTTATTCATAGTATCTATCGTTTTGCCGTTTGATGCCTACAGTGCTGCTTATGCCAATCTATTGAGCTGGACTGGTTGGTTGAGTTCCTCCAAAGCCATTGAAAAAAGGACAGCGGTATCGGAAGGGATTAGCAAGCTGTCGTTTATAGGTAGCGGTCCGCCTCTCCTTCTTGCTTATGGTGGCAAGACGGTTGACGAGAACATCAAGACAGTTTCTGAACTAGAGGACAATCAGCTTTATAT
>NZ_JAHHPR010000573.1:0-1371 GCF_024606255.1 Endozoicomonas sp. SESOKO3 | reverse complement strand
TGCTTGTTCTCAGCACACCTTTACAACAAACCAGAAATTTATGCACCGTAAAACATCTTTTACCGATTCATCATCGGAAGTGATTAATAAGTACCGCGGAACGGTCAGTGGACGATGGTTTGACCTGATTAATCTGCAACTACAGAAACATGGGGTCAGTCCATTACCTCCCGAGCATTTTAATATTCCTCTTGAAAGCGGGTCATACTGCGACAGGCCAATCCCTGTCGATGGCGCTCGCAGGTTGCTTTACTGGGCCGTAGAGCAGACGGATGAACCCCTGTTGCCTGTCGATCTGGGGCTTTCACTGCAACCGCTTGATTTCAAGTCACGGGGTATTGTCTTATGAAGCTCTGCATCACTCAGGCAACGAATTGAAAAACTGGAAACTTATCAGTCACTGATCACGACAACCACGCGAATCATCTTCAATGAAACAGCCGGGACAGCGTCATTATTATTAATTGACAATGACGCTGTCGATAAACAGGTCAACCTGACCAAACACGGCATGATGGCCCTGGTCTCAGCAGTTGCCAGGGTAATACGCTGGGACCATGAAACTGAAATAACGATACACTTGCCATTTGAACAACCCACATACCATAAAAAACTCAAGGACAAGTTGGAGTGCACTCTGAAATTCTCCATGTCTCAGTATCGAATAGAATTCAGTGTCGATGCGCTGGATCTGCCTTTGCGGACCAGTGACCCGGAGTTACTTCAGGCAACTGAATCACTGGTACAGAAAAAACTGCTAATGATTGAACAAAAAAACCTCGTTTTAAGAGTCAGTCGCTCACTGCTGGAACTAAACCCGCTTATTCCGCCGACCACTTCTAAAATGGCCGGCCTGATGAATATAAGCGGTCGTACATTCCAGAGAAAACTGACAGAGCTGGGGCTGAGTTACCGGGAACTGGTTAACAAAATACGCCATGAAAAAGCCATTGCCCTGATTGAGTCCAGTGACACACCGCTGTCCACTGTCGCTTATGAGTTAGGATTTGGCGATTTAAGCAGCTTTTCAAGGGCATTTAAAAGCTGGACTGGCATGTCACCAAGGCAGTACCGAAATACCCAAGCCTCGGGCGTTTAGTCTTGAAACAGTTCGAAATATGATTCAAATCAACTCATTTAGTCACAGTCGGTAATAAACAAGTACATGGCGCGCCCTGTCAAGTTTTTAGTGGGCCATTGATGTAGAGTGAAGACCCTATCGTTTTCGAACAAGACCCTGCGTTTCCAATGTTTACGGGGCATTCATCAAATGGGTCACTATTAGCAGACAAAAAAGGAGTCACCGTGACTGCTCAATTTGATATCAAAAACTGGCAATCTACCTACGATCGTAAATGTTCACCCCTGGAC
>NZ_JAHHPR010000572.1:0-5296 GCF_024606255.1 Endozoicomonas sp. SESOKO3 | reverse complement strand
AAATCAGTACCCTGTCGGGCAATCGCAGTGGCGAGAACTTGTCTTTTGTACCGTCAGCAAGCCATAAAACGACACAAAACCTGACGACTCCGCAACCTTTGACTAGGATAAGCGCTGGCTGATAGCACTTATACGAGCGGCGAACGGTAGATTGTATGTAAGACTGAATGAAACGCTGCAGGGTGGTTTAATCAGCCCAGTCCCGAACAACTCGCCAGTTTCGGAGAGCTTACCCTATGCCTGCCAATCGAACTGATACGATTCCTCCCAATCCTCCTCCCGAACGACAGTGGCTTGAGACCAGCGATGGCTGGTTTTACTCCGCCATTGTTGACACAGATACTTTTAAAATCGGTCTGTCGATGAATCGACCGGGCTCGGCTTTTGCCACGCCTGCGTACATCAGTACCGTCAGGACAGCCATTGACAGGGCCTTCTGGTTGATTGAGCAGTCAGGTTTATTTCCGCACCACATACACCGGAATGTCAGCATTATCTTTTCTGACTCTGACTTAGCGGGTCAGAATGTTTTTTATGACGATGATGGTGTCACTTTGTTAATCGGGCAATCGATCATCAATCCATCATCATTACCCCAGACTTCTGGCAAACCCGCCAGTCTGGCAGAGACTCCCGGAGTTGACCGGCTTGTTGCCACTTTGCTGAATCACATGGCAATAGTCGTTTATGAGGCTTGTGATCCCAATGCCTTCTGGTCAGAATTTCAGGCACGGCATGATGGTGTCGAAGAGAGTGATGCTACAGAGAATGGTAGCGGTTTTATCCAGTCTCCCATTACCCATCCTGATGACGCGGTTTCCACTGTCGCCACTGAAACACAGCTCGGTTTTATCGCTGAAACGCTGGCTGCCAAGTGGTTGAATCAGAAATTATCTCCGGCTTCACGTCATTGGCTGGAGGTTTTGCTTCCCGGTCTGTTCAAAGCCTCACCCCCCGACAAGCCCCCTACCCCCCTGAGTGCCAGACTCAGGGCTTATCACTGGCATTCCAAAAACCACCTTGATCAAACGCTTGCCGGGCTCAAAACAGAGCCGAGCTTTTCATCAGGCAATGTTACAAGCGAAGCAACCCCTTCATCAGGCAATGTCACCGGGCCAGTGCCTGACAATTATTTTGCCTTCACGCCCGTCGCACCGCTTTTACGCATCAACGAGACAATGGCCTTTCCCGCTTTTGGCACAGGTTACTGTACCCGCGTACAGGGAACGGAAATAGGTGTCAGGGTTTACCCCCAGGGGGACGCAGCTCCACCACTGCGGCTGGTCGACATAACCCTTGACGTGGAAAGCTATCAATCACTGGCTTACAAGGATCCAACACAAACTCTCCAGCGGCTGGTTTTTGACCTTGAGACATTAGCCGGACTGTTTCTATACGGTGGTTTTAACGAACAGTTGCTGGCCTTTCTTCACGGACTTCAGGATGCCAGTGATCCGGTGGGATCGACAAACCCCGATCACAAGATTCCTCTGATCAAGGCAGAGTCCGACCGATTATTCATTGACAGTGACGCAACTTTCACAAACGGCAGCCAACCACTGGTTCGCCTGGGGTTGGCCGATCTTTCCCGGCACTCTGCCGAGGCGCTTGGGCGCGGACTGTCGGCCCTGCTGATACCAACATGGCGAGAGACCCTGACGGACAATCCCGTGGCTGTGGCCGGTATCGAGCAGCTGTGGGGGATCACTGGCAACAGGCTGGAAGCGTTGCAACCGAATTATGGATTGGATGAACGTTATCAGGCCCGGCAATGGCCACAACAGTCAGGTGTTGTCTACCAGCGACTGGTGGCAGGTCAGCGCCATAACCTCAGGAAACGGGGCGGCACTGCGAGAGACTTTGTTGATGCCGTCCGCGAACTGTATCTGGATGACGGGCTGGCGTCAGCACTTGCCAGAGTCATGGAAGACCAGCAACCATTGACGGAGAGTACCGTTACAGCTGGGGAAATGGCGGACTTGCTCCAGGCCATCATCATGGTTTACAACGAGCAATCATTGCGCAGTGAACAATGGGCTTTCCGCAGGGCTATTGATGACAGCCTGGACTGGCTGACCGCTAAAGACCCTGACAATCCGGCCCTGGCAAACCTTAAGCGACTCAAAAGAAATGATGAGGCACAACAGGATGGCTACGATGGCCTGACCGAAATGGAACCGGTGCCGTTCTTTGACAACACCACCAGCAGCATCCGGGGCCGGTTCTTTACCCTCACGGCTCTGGGTGACTGGATAGGGGTTTACCTGTCGCCGGACTACCTGACCGGTTCCAGTAACGAAACCATCGTCAGTGACCTGCGCCGACTGGTGGACGCCAGCGACCTGTTCAGGCATCAGTTGAACAATACCAACGAGTTCCAGAGGCTGTCGGGCAATGTAACCTCCCCAATAAGGCCCAACACCCTTGGCGATATTCACGACATTGGTTTGCTGGAAGTGCCCCCTGAAGAACGGAACAGGACGATTCCGGGAGAGTATGTCAGCCTGATCATCCCCGGTCACAATGGCGCGTCTCCCGGCGGTAAATCCGGCCCACTGGCCTACCTGCTCACCCGACATGGTGCGGAAAATGACACCGTCCATGACCCTGCCACAGAGAACCGGACTGCCCTTGCACCCGTCAACCAAACCGTCAATAACGGCACCTTCACGCTCATCCATTTTGATCCGGGCTGGGGGGGCGTGCCCTTTGGTGCCGGATGGCTGTCAGACCATGTTTCGTTCTTTTTTCAGTTAAAGAAAGCATTCCAACTGGCACTCGGCATAAAGCCGGAAGAGGATGCCAACAGGATCAAAAACCGGATTCGTACTGAGCTCGGTTTGCCACGGGACTATTCTGAAAACTATCCCGGACAGAACAGATTAGCCGTAGTAGACCCCCGTCAGGTAATGATCAAAGAAGCCCTGCCCGTACAGGTAAGGTTTAATCAAACGACAGCGACAGACACCAGCAAATCCGTGCGCCTGGCGGTGACCGGATATGGCTCACTGGGACGTCATCTGGAACTGACGGCAGAGCCTGACAAAAACGGCACCTATCGTCTGCAACTGGCTTCCATTGGCAGGATGACAACGAATGATGGTCTTCAGCCACCCCCACTGCATGAGTATCCGGAAATGACCAAACCGGTGGGAAGACACAGGGTTCGCCGTGCCGATCCTGATCCTGCTGAGGGCTCAGACTCGAAATTAATCGACAAACTGATTCCTGACGCCAAGACGTTCCATATGGAATATGCAGCGATATTACAGTACCAACGCATCCTGAACGCAGACTTGAACAGACGTTTTGAAGACCTGTTCTCATCTTTTATGAGCCTTGATAGTTCTCGCCATGGGAATGCTCCATCAACCTTTGCTTCGGCATTAAGGGTCTACGAAAAACTCACCGACCTGATCGGGAACCACCCTCAGGAAACCGGCGTAAAATTTGCGAAACTGGCTACAGACATCCGGAGCTGGTTTGAAAGCAATATGAAGTCAGTCCCTCCACGGCTGCATTTTGTTAGCGTTAACCCAACCGATGGGGAGCTGAATTATATCCGGTCATGGATTTTAGCAAATTCAGAGTCCGTTTTAAGAATAAACCTCTGGCATGACCCGAATGCAATGCTCGCCGGTGTGCTCGCCGAAGCTCTTAAAGAATCTGTGACCAGTAAATTGACCGGTCAGTCCGATCCCGGTAATCCATCTGATTTTGAATCGGATTTACTGAAAGAACTGATGAGGTTACAAGATGAGGCCTGGAAAGCCATAGAGCCAAAAATGGCAAGTGGCCAGCTGTTTGATCAGGCGGCGAAGGATTTTCTGATAGACCATCTCAAATACAAGACGGACATTGACAAACAAAAAGCCCAAACGCTGGAATCCTTCCGGCAATTTGAAAAGGAAATAACGTCTTCTTACCCCGGGGCCAAGTTTTCCCTCAAAGATATTAATGAGCTCTGGACCAGTGCCTACGGGGAAGATGGTCAGAAAGCCAAAAAGCACTATTACAGGGAACTGGGATTGCGTGGTCATCAGCCTGCGGCCAACGCACTGGTGAAAATCAAGGTGATTAGCACTCTCGGTGGTCTTTATTCTGATACGTCGCTTTCGCCTGCATTGAATGAGGATCTTTTCAAGGGTATTGATTATTCAGGCGTCAGCAAAGCAGATTGGGACAGGGTAAAGACATTACAGACACAGCTGGTCATCCAAAGGCTTGGCAAAGAATTCCTTCCTGATAATCAGGACCCTGCCATTAAACAGAAAGTTTCAGAAGATATCGCCTGGTTCGGTGAAAAATACCCTGGGTTGAAGAGCGACATTGAACAGCTTGTGGCAAATGCTGATCCCTCTCAACTGTTTAAGCCTTTGGGAAAAGTTAAAGTCATGCCCTACCAGGCCTACGTGCCATCAGAAAAAAATCCGGGTTTATTTTTCGCGGCAAGACCGGGCAACCCAACCATAGAGTTAGCTTATGACACCCTCTTATCACAATTCGAAGAGGTTGATCGATTTAAAGTGTCCGGTTTGACGAATTGGAATGCTGCCAGACTCAGAGAAACATTTTTAATCGGGGAAAGGATTGCTGACGCGGCATTGGCTTATTACCGAATCGGAGGTGTACGAGAGTTTGCGAAAGGCTATCGAATCCTGAATGGCGATAACGCACTGCAGGAAAGCAAGATTGCAATGAGTTGGACTGCAGGCTACAAAGCTTTGCTGGCTGCTCTGCAATTGTCTCCCGGAGATCACTTTACCCTTTCTAGCGAAGCGGCTGCTGCCCGGGATCAGGAAAATGATATCAGACGCTATATAAACACAGATCCCCGGAAGCATAGCCAATACCGTCAACAACTGGTTATCCAGATGGGGTCTGGCGATGATAACCCTATTAGCAAGGCCAGCCGTTACCTGTTTCGCAAATATAAAAATCGCCAACAAACGGGAGGCAGTGAGCCTTCAGTCCGTTGGCTGGTCATTGAGAACGATGATTGGTCAGATGGCGAGACGGGCGCAAAGATCAATAGTGCCGATATTGGCAAACTGCTGGGCGATGATAGCCGAATTCATGTGGTAGGCCTGGGTGAATCCAAAGACGGGGAATTTACCCTGGGCGGGCAAACCGCGTCAGACCTGTCAAAAAAAATTAATGAATTGATCGGTGATACCCCGGTTAAAACCATTAACCTGGTTGGCTCAGGTGTCGATCACGACGGGCTTGTCAGCCAATACCTGAAAGATATCCTGAAAGCGACAAAAACCCGGACAGTGACCGCCCGTGACGGTCT
>NZ_JAHHPR010000571.1:0-1312 GCF_024606255.1 Endozoicomonas sp. SESOKO3 | reverse complement strand
GCTGGGCGTTGTTTTTAGTGAGCCTATGTAGTTAACCAGTTCGGGCTGATCAGGGATCTGGCGACTCAGAACATCCTTCAGTAATTCGACCTGCTGATGAGTGAATGCCTCCCTGAAGCGGGCTCTGCCATCATCAGGCAAGTTCTGGTCAAACTCACGCAATGCTCTGGCAAAGGCTTCAACACTCGGGTCATCCTGGTGCGGCAGAATGTTTTCAAAGAGCTTTTCAAGGCTCAATGAGAGTAATTCAGGCGGCTGGGTGAACAGCCATATCATCGCCTTTCTAACGTCTTCCTGACTGGTGGGTGACCTAATGGAGCCAAAATGATGTTCAAGCGTATCCCGGCTCAGCGCCGCAGTCAGTGGAACCCATTGGTAAGCAGGGTCAAAACCGACGGAATCGCCCAGTTGCCCCAGTTGTCCCGCCTGCTCAGGCCAGCCAGACCGAAACAGTGCGGCATCAACCGGCTCTATACTCTTGGCCAGACTCAGGGCATACAGCTGGCCCAGGGTCTTGTCGAAGAATTCGTGGCTCAGCGGAGGGGTATCCTTCATCCCAAGCTCTACGGTGATCGCCTTATCCCCGACCAGTAACCGGGACGCCTGCAGGGGATGTCGGGGATTTAACTGCCAGTGGACAGGCCGTCCCGCACTCAGGTCAAGGGAGCGCTTCTGTTGGAATTCCTGGCGATAGCTCTCTGGTTCCAGATCACTGAAAATTTTAACAAACCGTTCGACATCATTCCGGTAGCGGTCTGGCGCCAGCTGACCGTCCTGCATGGCTTGTCTATAGAATCTGCTGCTGTGGCGCGTATCGAGAAACGACCCGGGAAACCGTTCGCTGTGTGAACCGGTCAGTAGCATCTGTTGCGGATCCGGCCTGAGTGATGGGGCTTGTTCAGTTACCGGCAACAGGGAACCGGCCTTTAGACGGAGTTTGTTCCCCTGATCGTTTTCCAGCATGAAGTCATGGCTATCGCCTGTGACTGACTCCAGACTCTTGATGCGGAAAATGGCTGGCGTCTCAGGATTGTCACCCTGAATCATCTGCTCTTTTATGGCAGTGAGCTGGATTTCGGTGAGGGCACGGGCCAGCTGTTTGACATCTGCCTCTGGTGTTTCCGGATGCTGCGAGCGATATTGACCCAGCGCCTCCACCACTTTGAAACGCCGCAATTCCGGCAATGAGGAAAACTGCTTCGAAAACCACGACCAGTCGGCTTTACCGACTTTGGACATCGCCAGTTCAAGAAACGCACGGGTGACCTCTTGGTCATGGCCCAGCCAGTCCGGTTTTAACGCCAGCTTGAGA
>NZ_JAHHPR010000570.1:0-1237 GCF_024606255.1 Endozoicomonas sp. SESOKO3 | reverse complement strand
TCATCCGTCAGACTCTTTTCAAACGCCTCTCTGGCCTGATGTAGTCGGGCGCGAATACGATCTCTCAGTTCCCCAGTGGCTGCCTCGGTGAAGGTGACTACCAAAATCTGGTCAACTGTCAGAGGTTTGCAGTGGGCTGACTTTTTCTGATCGTGCTCGGGCCCGTGCCCAAGGACCAGCCTTAGAAAAAGGTTGGCAATCGTATAGGTTTTGCCTGTTCCGGCGCTGGCTTCGATCAAACGGTTTCCGTGCAGGGGGAAGGTTCGTGCTTCCAGCTGCATTGGTTGGTTGGCTATTTTTGTTATGGGGTGTTGCTCCATTAAAGGCACATGAGTGGTTGCAGTCATTTTCGGCTTCCCTCTGAAACCACTTCGATCGTGTCAGTCATGGGCCCGAGAATAAGACGGCTCAGGTCGGTAAATTCGTCAAAGATTGGTTCCAGCTCAGGAAACGTTCGTTGTATGTAAGCATTCTCAATTTCCCCGTGAACCATGAAACCACCATAAAAGGCTGTCTCGGCCGCTTTGCGTGCTTTTTCCTCCTCATCCATTTTCTCCAGCCACGCCTGTGAGGTCGCAGGAAAGAAAGGAACAGGTCGAGTTTGTCCCCTGAGGTAAAGCGATACCAGATCGTTAAGGTAAGCTCTGGCCTGTTGTGCAGGGATGACAGTAAACACTATCTCTTCGTCCAGGCCTATCAGCCGGGTATGGCCAGTTGCTCCCGAATTTTCCTGAGAGGTGCAATACAGGAGATGTTCTATCCAGACGAATAGCTTGTCTTTTGCTTTCAGTCTGGCAGCCCGGTAGCGCAGCAGCCCGGAATTCTGACCTGCAAATGAGTAATGTTGTTTCAGCCAACCAGTGACCTTGATACCGGCGACTGAGAGATTGACCTCAACATCATCCAGGGGTTTAAGAATGGCATCCCTTAGCTTTTCCACGAGAGGAGAGACACTATTCTGTTGGTCTTCCAGCAGCAGTTCACCGAAGGCGCCATGGGGTAGTGTACCAGTGGCGTTTAATTTTTCCCGGAGGCTGTCCAGGCTGCTCTCTGTGAGTAAGGCTTCCAGTATGGATGATTTGAGCCAGTATGTGTCCAGTGCGTCCAGAGCAAAAGGTTCAGTGTCGGCTAACAAGGTTTCTTCCTGTTCGAAGAAGACCTTTAATCTCCGGTTGCAGAAATATTGACTGGGATTACGAAAGAATCTCAATAATTCCGGAACTTCCAGTTCTTCTGG